>NZ_JAGWDA010000004.1:0-244210 GCF_020657875.1 Clostridioides sp. ZZV14-6150
AACTTGCCTACTCCTGGTACCCAATCTTTATTAAGAGGACTATCATAAAGTGGAGCATACTTATCTCTAATACGCTCTAATGTTTTTCTTCCAATATGGATATAGTTTCTTGACAAATTACTTATACCTCTTTTTATCCCTTCATCTACAGAATTAAAAGACATCCCTTTCATACCAAAGAAATTATTTTTATTTTTGCAAAGTGAGGAACTACCATTACCAGTTTCATGTATAGAAATAGCAGCCATTAAAGCTGCATTTACTTTGTAAGCATTAGAATATTTAATAAATATACTTCCTGTATTTGATAATTTTCCTTTAAATACTTTATTCAATTTATTTATCATATCATGGTCTTCTTTGCTTGTAGTACTTTGTGCAGGACCATTTTTCTTTTCATCTTTATTATTTGTATTTCCACTTGAATAGGAACTTGAAGAATATGAAGCAAATTCGTCTCCATCCACCAAAGTTAGGTCCATAAAATGACTGTTATTTTCAAATGTATGTTTTACTTTCTCAACTAACATATAATTTTGAACCTCAATATCTCCTAAATCTAAAAAAACAGGTATTAAACAACCTGCTCTAACTCTAATGTCACCAAGCACATTTTTTAAACTTAATGACTTAGTTTTCTTATTATATAATTTTAGAAGTATATCACACTTTTGTTTTATCTCTGCTTCACTCATGTTTTTATCTACTGTATCAAACATTTGAAGTATTCCCCAACTTCTTATATGGGCTGAATCTTGAGCAATATAGACATCTCTTTTTCCTGACTCCTCGTTGTCTCTGACAAGTTTAATTTTTGTATAAGTATCACTATCAATAGAAGAATTATAGTCAAAATCTTCTATTACATCATTATTCATAACAGTATCTAATTTCATTGATGCAACATTCTTTAATGTTATTCTTCCAAAATCATCATACAAAGTATACATTTCCTTTTTCTCTCTTAGAGTATCATCTAGTGCTGTTAGTATCATGTCAAATAAAGTTTTATTTTCTTCAACTCTCGATATTTTATATTTTGTATCTTCTATAACATTGTATTTTAATTTAAAATCTTTAGCTAGCATCTTTACAAGTTCACTTGCAGTATGGTCCTCAAGAACATAAGTATCTTTATTTTTAAAAAATCTTAATTGGTCATATGCAACAATTTTAATGTGATTTTCTTTATCTCTCTTTTTCTGAAATATATATCCATAGAAGATACCTATTCCTTTATAATACAGCCTTACAGAATTTCCTTCGCAAAATTGCAGTATATCATCCATAACTATTGTAAATTCTAATTTACTTGGCGCTCCTCGTCTTTCTATCTCCCATGTAATTCCATCAATAACAGCAGGTTCGTAAAAATCTTCCCAATGTGCAATAACTAATCTTATATCCCTATCATTTGCTAATACTAAATCAGACAAGCCTCAACACCTGCCCTTTGTAAATAGTATACTTAGATAGATTTTTACCTTTATTAGCCTTATCCATCATAGTTTTATTTAACTCATACACTTTCTTATACAGTGAACCATTTCCTAACTGCTTCTGACAAATTGACCAAAGACTATCTCCTGCCTTGACTGTATATGTTTTAGCGTTTGGTGAATTGACTGAATCAACACGTTTTGGTTCTATTTTTACGCTTGATCTACCAGTCTCATTTTTGGGAGTTGCAGGAACTAATTTTTTAGTTGAGTAATCTCTATATTGCTTTAATTTTATTGCAACTTTTGTATCTGAGCCATTCTCTGCATCTTCTACTATGTTATATTCTTCTAATGATACTTTCATATTAGTGTTAAATAGTACTTTCCCACCCATTTCTCTTGAAACAATAAATTGGAATGGCTTACAATCTGTTTTTAGTAGTTCTAATTTACTTAAAAAGAATTGAACATCTTTAAAAGCTCCACGATAGAATGGTAATTTATTATGTGTAAATTCTGCTTCAAAACTTATTTCAGATAATCCTTCCTTTTTTAATATATTTACTTCTCCAGTATTTATTAAGTCTACAGTTTTATTTTTATTTGTAACTTTAATCTCTAACTTTGGTGGAGGTATTGGTAGTTGCACTCCATCTAAATAAAAGTCATAAGCCATTTTCTCATTCTCCTTTCTAAACTATTCCTTCTGCCGATACAACCATAGCGTCGTTTAATTTTTCTGTTAGTACATTAACTATACCATCCACATCTGCATCTTTACTTATGTTGTTTGTGTTGTTCATGTCTATTTTTATGTTGACTCCTGTAAAACGATTGATTGTTTCTTGCTCTGCAATGTCTCTAAGATATTTAAGGTCTTCTTGACTTTTATCCATTGTTTTTGCCATTTTCGCAGTATTTCCCGCAGTATCCTTTGCACCTTTTGCTGCATCTCCAAGCGGAGAATTAAGCCCTGCCGAACCGAATCCGTCACCAAGACCGTATTTTTTATCCCATAAGTCGTCAAGACCTAATTTTTTCTTTGCATCTTCTGCTATTTTACTAATATCGAATTTATCTTTTATATTAGTTTCTAGCTTATCGCCCCATTTATAGCCTGCATCCCAAGCTTTACCATAGTTAAATCGGTCAAAATGTAAAGATGAAGGGTCAATCCTTTCTACTTTTATTTTAGCTTCCCCTGCTATCTTATCTGTCCATCCTTGTAATTTGTCTTGCCATCCACTTACTGCGTTTGCTAAATTAGAACCGAAGATTGTATCTATTGCAGACGCTATGCTTCTTAAAATACCTAATACAACATCTGCCATCCCTGAAAATAATCTAATTATAGAGCCTATTGGGTCATTAAATACATTTGCTAGAAATTCTGCAAAAGTAGCAAATGTATTCCAAATTAAGGCTACAATATCTATAAGCATGTTACCTGTTGCAACAAAAATATTTCCTATGAAAGCTGCTGCAACTGATATTGCTCCTGCTACTGCTCCAACAGCACTTATACTAGTCCCTGCGAAATGATTAAAAACTGCTATTGACACAAATAAGGCTACAACTAAAGCGATTATACCTGCAACTATCCAAAAAATTGGGCATGCCAAAATAGCGGAATTTAGACCCCATTGAGCAACTGTAGCCATTTGGGTTTCTGTTAATTCTGCATGTACTGCTAAAGCATGTATCGCAGAAGCAATTGCTAAGGCATTTTTTGATACTTTGCATAAAGTTTCCCAAAGCCATATACTTCCTAATGCAATCAAATAAGTACCTAAAATCCCTACAACCCCTGCTATAATTGGTCCCATTATACTCCAGTTCTGTGCAAATACGTTAGCAACACCTAGTGCTTGTGTTATTATCCACCCTAGCCCTTGCGTAATTAAGCTAACTCCGACAATCATCATATTAAAAAATCCACTAAATGATGGACTACTTAATAAATCAATAAATCCATTAAAAACACTATATCCAACATTTCCAAGAACATATATAGCATCAGTTACATTTGCAATAAAGGTTCGGAATCCTCCACTTGATACTGTATCCTCAATCTTTTTTTGTATAGCTCCAAAAAACATTACTGCGTTATTCTTAATTGATGTAAAGATTTGACCTAGCGTAAAAGGCATTTTTTCAAACTGAGCATTTGTCTCAGCTGATGCAGCAAGCAATGAATTTTTTACAATGTCAGCTGTAAGCATTCCCTCACTTGCCATGCCTCTAATCTTTCCTATATCCACGTCTAAATAGTCAGCAATTGACTTAATTATATTAGGTGCTGACTCAAACACAGCATTTAATTCTTCCCCACGCAAAACTCCACTTCCTAATCCTTGAGTCAGCTGCAATAATGCTGAATTCATTTCTTGTGTGCTTGCACCTGCAATTACAAATTTTTTATTCAGTTGCTCTGCGAAACTTACGATTTCTCTAGTACTACTAAATGCACTCCCTGCATTCATACCAATTCGCGATACTATTTGTGCTGTGTCTAAGTAAGATGCACGAGACCTTTCAGCAGATTGGAAAATCATCTTATTTAATCCTCCATCAGATAATTGTCCATCATTTATCATCGCAAGACGTGCATTAGTACTTGTCATTTGGTCGCTTAAACTTCCTAATCCTCCTATCGTCTTTAAGCTCAAATAAGCTCCAGCAATCTTTTTAACATTTCCTAGCAATCTATCTGTATTACTTGCTCCCTTGTTAATATCTTCGTTAAATCTTCTTTGTTGCTCATCAGCTTTTCCTATATTTTGTTCTATTCTTGTTAAAATACTTTCAATATTATTTAAGCTCTGCTGAGATGTCTGTATCCCACCTGTGTTAAGCGGATTATGCAATCTTTGCTGTAGTCTATCGAAACTGTTAATCGTGGTGTTGATAGCATTAGTCATATTACGAAATGCAGGTGTCATCCCATCGAAAATTCTAATGGATGTTTGTATTGTAGCCATATTTTCACTCTCCTTTCATAAATTTCCATATAAAAAAACACTCACTAATTTTTAGTAAGTGCTTTCTATATTATAAATTTAGTAATTCTTTCTTCTTAGTATTAAATTCTTCATCTGTTATTGCTCCTAAATCTAATAATTGTTTGTATTTTAGTATTTCATCAGCTGTAGAACCACACATAGACTCTTTTTTATCTTCTGCATCCTCATAATTTGTTATTATAGATAAAGTTGATAAAATTTCTTGTGCATAATTATAAGATTCTTTATATAAACTTGAGTCTGTAGAGGTTTTAGAATTAATCAAGTATATATATTTTATAGAATTCTTTATATTATTAATTGTAATTTTTATTTTTAAACTATTTACATAAGTTTTTATTTTTTTCTTTCCTAATATACTTCCAGCTATAGCTCCTGTTTCGCCAAATAAAAGACCTCCTCCAATAGCACCACCTATTTCACTTTTAATTATAGATTCATCATCTTCTAAAAGTTCAAATGAAATAATATCCCTAAAGTCATATACTCTCTTATTCTTATTTAAATTGCTTATTTTATCAGACATAATTAATTGTTTTTTATTTTCATCTACTAATAAATAAATTCCTACTTTTTTACTTGCATTAAAAGATTCAAATTGTTTTTTATTTTCGAGTGTTAATCTTATTGATTTTTTTATTTCCTCAGAAGATATTTTTTTAATTACATCTGTTGGTTCAACTATAGAAAATGTATCTTTATATTTTTTTAAACATTCAGAACATATTACACCATCAGATATTTTTTGTTTACCTTTTTCTCCACATATACAGCAACTTTCATTTCCACTAAATAATCCCATAATATCCCCCTTTATTATAATGAATTTATAGCAATATTATACTATATAAGTAAAATTTTTACATTATAATCACATCCTTTCAATTAAAAAACACCTACTATTCAAGTAAGTGTTTTTTATTATTTTTAATTTTAAATCCACATAGTTAATATAAAATGGAAAGCATTCATAGATGGAGCAAACATAGCAATACGCTTTACATACCACATTGTTAATATAAAATTATTTGTGTAGTTGGAATAGCAAATGTTTTTAGAACCTTTACATACCACTTAGTTAATATAAAATTTTCTTTTCTTCTACTGTAGTCGCATTAATTCCAGCCTTTACATACCACATAGTTAATATAAAACCTGCAACTGGAGTAATTGTGGGAGCTTTCTATTTTCTATTTACATACCACATAGTTAATATAAAACCTATGATGTATTCGCAGCAGCTTGGAATATTGTAAATTTACATACCAGATAGTTAATATAAAACGTTCTGAAGCATCAGAATTGCTAGCAATATGTGTCAATTTACATACCACATAGTTAATATAAAACCCAAAATAAACTTAGCATTTTCAATACTTACACATATACAACTCTCTTAAATTTGCAGTGAGCGGCTAATAGTGCAATTGATAACACTTATCGTATACTCTCAATACCTTGTGTTCCAATTGTTAAACCATACTTAAACATAAAAATCAAACACTGCAAAACTTTTATCTCTATTATACCATTTTATACCAAATAAAGCACTTGAAACAGTGAAATATCCAAGTGCTTTATCTATATTATTTTACTTATTTTCTCTCTCTTCTTGCTCTCTAAGTATTTCTCTCAATATCTCTACATATTCTTGAAATTTTTCTTCACTATTCTGTTTTAGTTCATATAACGCATTAGCAAACTTCACAAAGTATTCTACATCTTCATCAGTTTTTAAATTATATTCATTAAGTAAACTTTCACGCATTGTATTAATCCCCCTCAAAACTAAACTAAAATCTAATTATTTTTATACAATATATAGTAGTTTTTCTTGTCTCCTTTGATTGAGATAGGATTATTATTTTCTTTCAACCACACTTTGACCTTTTCTGTAACCTTATTAGAATATTTGGTTACAGTACCAGTCCAAGAGCCATTAGTTTCTAGTACTGTTTTCATTTCATCTTCTTTAATATCAAGTTTTCTTATAATTTGTTTAACTGCCATAAAAGCAGGTTTATTAGACATTGTGTAAAGTCCTAATTTTTTTGCAATCTGCTTTGTATCATAAAAATGTTCCTTTTCTTCAATTTCAAGCGGAATATCAACTCCTGCTTTTTTAAAAAATGTCTTAGCAACAAGAAATTGCATACTTTTATCAATTTTCAAATCTTCAAAGATTGGAGTTATTAATTTAATTGACTCATTTACTGCTTCTAATGTTTTTATTTCTTCTTTAACTCTAAAATAACTATTTACTAATTGTCTTTGTACTTTCCATGCTAAGTCATCTGTAAAAGATTTTACTAACATCAAATAGCCTGTTTCAGTTATTAAAGTTAATCCACGATTAGGAATTTCTAAAGTACGATTTCCGTACTTTTCAAAATCACTTGCTTTTACAAAAAAGAAGTCTTCATTCTCTATAAAATGTTTTCTATTCTCTGAGAAATTTCTCTTTGCTGTACCTTCTGTTCTTTCATGTACTTTGTCAATTTCTTTAAATGTCACAACTCTTTGATTATTAAACTCCTTAACTTGCAACTCTTGATTGTTAATTAATACTAAATTGTTCATAAAAACACACTCCTTAATTGATTTTTTTTAAGGAATGGCATATACTATAATTAATGCATATGTAGTATATGTCAATAAGAGTTACTCAAACTTGGTAGGGGCGAGTGGCTCTTATTTTTTATTCCTTAAGTATATTATATCGTACACACTATATAATGTCAACATTATATAATTATATTATTTGCATATTATATATTGCAAACATTATATAATCAATGTATAATATATTTAAGAGGTGAAAAAATGTATTTTAATATTGATAAATTGCTTGAATCAAGAGGCAAAACTAGATATTGGTTAGCTAAAGAAGTAGGTATAGCTTATCCTAACATGATGAAATTAGCTAACAATGAAACAAGTTCTATAAAATTAGATTTATTCGAAAAGCTTTGTCTTGTTCTTGAATGTACACCTAACGAACTTGTTACTTTATCTAGCAAAGAATAACAAAAGCACCTACTATTTAAGTAAGTGCTTCTTTGTTTATTTAGTTTTTCTCCACATTGTTAATATAAAACAACAGACAATGACTTAGAACTAGCAAAGAATGTTTTAATTTACATACCACTTAGTTAATATAAAACATTCTTCATCCAATCTTATAGTTATTCTACTGCCTTTATTTACATTCCATATAGTTAATCTAAAACCTAACAATCTTGTAACTTTCTTTACAGACCAATCACAATTTACATTCCATATAGTTAATCTAAAACTTCACCTGTATTATGCAATTTTCTAAAGTCCTTCTCTCTTTACATACCACATAGTTAATATAAAATACGTTCCTTTGCATGTTATAATGGTGGATCTGGATACTTTACATACCACATAGTTAATATAAAACTGCATTAGGGAAAATAATGTCTTGGGGTATTAGTGTACTTTACATACCACATAGTTAATATAAAACATTATTTTTTTAAACTACTCTTAAAACTACTCTTATATTTACATACCACATAGTTAATATAAAACTAACATAGTAGTTGTTGTAATAGTAATTTTACTAATATTTACATACCACATAGTTAATATAAAACCAAATTCGTTTAAAAGAGGCAAGACAGCTTCACCAAATTTACATACCACATAGTTAATATAAAACACTTTTTAATAAGTTTTTTCGTAATGGATTTTTTTAATTTACATACCACTTAGTTAATATAAAACGACATCAAGATAATCCGCAATGCTTTTGATGATGTTCTTTACATACCACATAGTTAATATAAAACCATCTTACTTAGATACTGCACAAATAGTGAGTCGTATATTTACATACCACTTAGTTAATATAAAACTCGGTCACACATTAATAAGAGACTTAGACGTAGATACTTTACATACCACATAGTTAATATAAAACAACTCAAGAGATAGGTTTTGACAGATGGGGTTCTATCTTTACATACCACATAGTTAATATAAAACTCATTTTAGTTCCTCCTCTAAATGTTTCCCTTAAACTTTACATACCACATAGTTAATATAAAACTAGTCATGACTTCTTTATAATTTAATTATGTAAAAATTCTTTACATACCACATAGTTAATATAAAACAAGTATCTAAGTCTAAAGGTCTGTCGAATCTTTTATCCTTTACATACCACATAGTTAATATAAAACTGAGTTATATTTTTATGGAGATATTGTTTCTGAGTCTCTTTACATACCACATAGTTAATATAAAACCTGTTAAAGGGGGTCGTGAAACACGAGACTATTGATGTCTTTACATACCACATAGTTAATATAAAACAAAGTAGTATATGTAATTGTTTTAGATAGATTAGACTTTACATACCACATAGTTAATATAAAACCCTCAAAATAAATTGAGTATTTCCAACACTTACACATATATAACTTTCTTAAATTTGCAGTGAGCGACCAATAGTGCAATTGATAACACTTATCAAACCTTCTCAATGCCTTGTATTCCAATTGTTAAACTATACTTGAGTAGAAAAATCGAACACTGCAAAACTCTTACCTATATTATATCATTTTTTACTACATAAAGCACTTGAAACAGTGAAATATTCAAGTGCTTTATATGTCTATTTAATCATTATTTTTCTCTAATTTTTTCTCATAAAGTTTATTTATTATATTAGTTAATTCTTGAAACTTTTCTTTATTATTCTTTTGTAGTTCATATAGTAAATTAGCAAACTTTATAAACTTTTCTCTCTCTTTATCATCCTTTATATTATATTCATTAAGTAAATCTTCAATCATTGTATTAATCCCCCTCAAAACTAAAATAAACTAAACTAAATTATTTAATACAATAGAATTTACTCAATTTTATAAACTACATGATAATTCTTCTTTTCACCTTGTATCTTAGCAGGTCTATTATTTTCATCTATCCATTTACTAACCTTATCTATTACACTCTTTGTATATTTATTTACAGTACCAGTCCAAGAACCATTAGTTTCCCAAACTCCCTTAACTTCACCATCTTCTAAATCAATCTTTTTAATAATCTCACAAACAGCCATTTGAGCTGGTTTATTACTCTTAGAATATATTTTCAGTTTAGATGCTATTTGTTTTGTGTCAAAGAAATGTTCTTTTTCTTCAATCTCCAAAGGTAACTCTATTCCTGCTTTTTTATAGATGGTCTTTGCTGTAAGTAACTTTGCCTTTTCATCTATTCCAGCATTATCAAGAAAAGGTGTTAGTATTTCTATAGTCTTGTTAACTGTATCTAGACTTTCTATTTCATTTGCCTTGTCACGTAGTTCTTGAGGGTTGGCATTATTAGTTATGTATGCACCATGTTGTCGAATAGCTGGTAAAACTTCTTTTGTAACCCAATTCTTAAAATTTTTAGCTGTCTCTAACTTGCTCCCAAATATCAGAGAATAAAGTCCACTTTCATTGGTTATTTTCATATTTCTATTTTGGCTGCCGTCGTGAATCACGACCTCAGCTATATCATCATTATCAATGTGAGTTTTTAAAGCTTCTCTTGTATTAGAATATCCCAAAGCTTCTGCTATATCTTTACCAACAAACCAAATTTCATTATCAATATCAACTGTTCTTATCTCTCCAAAATCTTCACTTTTAAATATTTGTAAATCATTCATCATACATACTCCTCCTAAAATTAATTTGAAGGAAGTTTTTCTATATGATAGAATATTTCATATAGAAGTACTAACTTCTTTGTGGGAAATAGAGTGTTCAAACTTGGTCGGGCGAACACTCTATTTTTGTTATTTTTTTAGGTCATCATATATTTTGTCTATACCTTTTCTTATTATTTCAGAACGATTACTATCTAATAAATTCACACATTCATCTAACTTATCAATAGTATCTTTATCAGCTCTTACTCTAATCATAGTATCTTTTACACTTTCTGTTGGACGACCCATCTTTTTTTGTGGCATCTATTTCACCTCACTTTTGTTGCTACAATTATATTATAATTTATGTAGCAACAAAAGTCAATTACTTATCCCAATTTTTTCTAACTATTTTACCCAACCGACCAAATTTGAGCAAAACAAAAGCACCTACATGTTTGTAAGTGCCTTATGTATAGTTAATCTAATCCTAGAACTAACTTTTAGCTTCAAATTCTAAATCATCAATTAAATTTACATCATTTTTTATATTATTCCAATCATCTAAAAATACATTATAAGTGAGTGTTACATCGACAATAAAGCTTATTCTTACTGAATGGATATCATTCATATCTTTTATATTGTTTACAAATTCTTTAGTAAAGTTTCTACACTCATTTTCATCATTAAACCTAGAATTTTCCACTTGAATGCTAACTATATACCCCTCACCTTTTGTTGGGGTTAATATGTTAACATAATATGTTGTTTTATCTTTTAAGTCTTCTGGTATAATAGAGTCTACTTTTACCTGCATCTCTTGTTTATAAATATCTTCTTTTTCTTTTTCACTAATTATATTTTCTTTTGTAATATTTCCTTCATATACTTCATTTCTATTTTTTGAATCTCGTATAGCTTGATGAATCATCATTGATACGGTAAATACAATAAGGTATATTAAAAATATTACTAAAATTTTCTTGAACAAACTTAATTTTTTAAATTTTCCCCACATAATATACTCTCCCTTATTAAATTCTTTACTCAAATATAATTCTATCTAAAAATAAGAATTTCGTCTATTAATTTGAAATATTTTGAGCAAAACAAAAGCACCTACTTATTTGTAAGTGCTTACTATATTATCTATTCTAATAATTCCTTTTTCTTTTTATTATATTCTTCCTGTGTAATTGCTCCTAAGTCTAGCAACTCTTTTAATTTCTTTATTCTATCTAATGGGTCAATTCCACTATTTCCAATATAATTATTATCATTATTTTTTTCTTGTTCTACTTTCTCTTGTTCCCGCTTCTCTTCTTCTTCGGTTTTAAGTTCAGATTCCTTGAATTCTAAATTTTCAACATTATCTACATTATTTTGTATATATCTAAAATAATCAATATAAACATAATTATATATACCACCATCATCTTTTGAATGAAATTTAAAGTACGCCTTACTTATTTTAATTTTTTTAAGAGCATTAGCAATTTCTTTTACAAACTTTTTACATTCTTCAGAATTACTAAATTTTTCATTTTGCACAGTTAAATCAAAATACATACTATATCTTTTAAATTTTCCTACTTTTAATTCATATTTCTTCCCCTTGTATTCTTGAGGTACTAAAGCCTCTAGCTTAACTTTTAAGTCCTTTTCTGATATTTCCATTCCATGTTTTTCAATATATCTTTCTTTGTCTACTTCTTCTTGTATTCTTCTTCTTTCCATTTCTTTTTCTCTTTCTACAGCTTCTCTTTGTGCCTTAACAGTCTCAACTTTATTATCTGCTATCAAGGATTTATCTTCCCAAGTTGCACAAAGATAAATTGAATAAGTGAAAAAAAGAACTGACACAAAACCCATAACTATTTTCTTTTCTATAAAAGAATATATAATCAACAAAAAAGCTATCATAACTAAAATATATTGCATAGAAGAAATAGCTATTATAAGTAATGCTATTGTTATTATTGGTACTAATATCCACATTGTAAAATTCCCCCGCAAATTACTCATCTCACTCAATATTATAGCATAATTTGGTAAAACAAAAGCACCTACTTATTTGTAAGTACTTTGCATATTTTTTCTAATTTGTGGTATAATGAAAGCAAGAAGAACTACAATCTATTTGCGGTAGAGTGAAGTTCTATAACTGAAAGTTATTTTTTACGATGATATTTAAAATTTATATCAATCTTTAAGTCACTCTTTGCGGTAGAGTGGCTTTTTACTTTTTTGACTAACTTGCTAATCAAATAAACTATGTAACTAGCTGTTAAACTAGCTAACACATTAAATAAAAAATTATCCATGTATATTCACCTCCCTTCTTAGCGTTGGGAGGATAATTTTTTGATACATGAACTCCACTCTATAAATTGTAGATTACATCTTCTTGCTAAAATTATTATAACATATAATTCTTACATATTTTTCCTATATATTACTTTTTATTTTATATTTTTTCAATAAAAAGCACCTACTGTAAAAATAAGTGCTTTCTATGTTTATTTAGTTTTATTAATTAATAGGTTGATACAAATTCCATACCAACCTAAGAATATCTACATAAAACAATTAAATAATATAATCAATAAGTATTTTTTTTACTCTTTTAATCAAATTATTACCTGTTCCCCAATCAATCTGAAATATCCCAATTGCACTACCAGTTGAGGTGATTTTAACAAGTGTTTTTCCTGTAGTATTTTCACAAATCACTACCAAACCTGCATCACTATTACTTCTTGCATAATATTTTTCAAATATTGTAACTATTATAGACTTATCATTTTCCAAGTTATAAATATCAACAGAAACTAAATCTGCATCAAAATTTTCTTTTATAATCTTTTGAGCTTCTAGTGGTGTCATCTTTACACTAAATACATCTCTTGCCATATCATTCATCACATCCTAAATAAAAATGTACTCTTTTAGTATTTTCTAGCACTTTTATCAAACAGTATTCCTATTCCTCCTAATAAAGCCAATATAGAACCAAAATTTCTATATTGTGAAATAGATTGTTCTAAATATATATTATATTGGTTGGTATCCATCGTTCCACCATTTTGTTGCATAATACGTTCTACACTAAATTGCCCAAGACCTATACAGCAAAATAACACTATTATTCCAATTACAAAAGCAAATATACATATTGTAAGTTTAAGATTCTTATTTTCCATAAATACACCTCTCATAATTTAGATTTATTTGTTGTTTTTACTTGGTTATATATTATCTACATTATACTATACAAAATGTATATCCATCTATTTCCAAAATTGTAACATTTTCATATTTTAGTAATGTGACTATTAAAAGTTATTCTTTAGTTTTTAAAATCTATCTTCTTCTACCTCTCTTTTTCTCTCTTTCAGCCTCTTTCATTGCTTCCTCTTCATCTTCTATCTTAACAAGTATTGAGGCGGCTGCTAATGCTCTCTCATTAACTTCTAAATTCAAGTATTCGCTAGGTCTCCATTTTAGTTTTTGGATACAATAATGAGTAATGCTCGCATCAAAGTCTCCGCCTCTGATTAGTTTTTTGCTTCTTCTACTTTATCTTCGAATGAAGTATCAAATCCATTAACCTCATTCACTTTTACAGTGTAATTTACATATTCTCCTGCTGTAAGCATTGTTTTTAATAACTGAGCTTCTCCCATTACTCCATAACTATTTTGTAACTCTGCATCCTTTAAGTCAGGAAATACTGTTGATGCTACACATAATTCAGCTACATAACTGTTGTAGTCAATTTCACTAGTGTATTGACCAGTATGTTTCCCATTATTTCCAATTACTTTCACCCTTTTAGTACAATTTCTTCTTAATGCTTCATCTTCCTCAGAAGATAAAACTCTTAATTCCCATTCTACTGGTTTTCCATTTTCATCTACGAATCTATCACTTGCTACATACATTACATTCTCATTTTTTATTGCATTTTGACTTAAAAAAGCACTTAAATTACTCATTTCTTAATTCTCCTTTTATTTTAATTTTTACATAAAAACACACATCTATAATTTATAAATGTGTGTTTTATTCCATTCCCAATAATATTTTAAATTCTTCTGGCATTTCAAAATCATCAAATGTAAAATCTATATCTTCCTCTAAATATTCACTATCTGCATCAAATGTAGCCAATATGCCACCATCCATATTACATTCTTTTAATATAATTGTTTGTCTCCCAACACTTGATGTAGGGTCTTCATTAGTAATTTGCATATCAAAATATACATCTTCTCCAGTCTCCTTATATCTAAGCATAAGTTTTCTAAAGATAGAAGTATTATAATGAATAGTTGCACTTCCTGTTCCTTTCCAACCTGTAGTCTTATTCCCCTTTCCTGTTCTACCTAAGATTGGTATTTCACTTTTAGTTTTCTCAAACTTAGCTTCTACTTTTATACATTGCATCAGATGGTATCTCTTGCCTTCTATTGTTACAAAACATTCTGCTAAGGATGCACTTATTGCATCTTTTGAATTCATAGTAATATTACTCACTTTTTTACTCTCCTCTCTAACTAACAGAAACAGTCATATAAAGCTTGCTCATAGCATTAATAACCTTAACGGCATCACTCACTATAACAGTTTTCTTATCGTTTCCAAGTTCCACCAAAACATCATCAGTTTTAAAATCTTCTATTGCTCTAATGCTTTCTAGTTCTTTATGGTGTTTAACAACATCATTCCAAAACGAGATACGACCAGCTTTATCGTTTGGCACCTTACCTAAGTACTTTTCATTAAATAAAGTTGCAATATCATTAGCAATTTGGTCAAGTACTCTAATAGATTGATTACTTGAAAAATCATCATTCTTTTCATCTGTAAATGATACAAAAGTATTTATATCCTCTAATACATGAACTTCATCACCAACTTTATGGAATATAAACTTACCAGTTTTTAAAGCTTCTTCAAGTTGTATTTGAGTATAGTTAACATCAACATCAAACTCACCATCATACTTTTTATTAGTATTAGATTTATTTATGTCACATCCAGCTATAGCTCCAGTCGACCAATAAACTAAACTAGATTCTAATAATCCAATATCTTTAATCTTATTCTCAATAGATACTACACCCTCATAATCTGCATCACTTTTCTTATATAATACAGTTTGAAACTTTGCTCCTACCTTATCTCTCATTCTCTTTGTAAATTCTACAAACAAACTTTTAATCTCTGCTGTTGTACCCAAACATCCTAAAGCATTAAATGAGTAACTTTCTATTTTATCAAGAAAAGTTTGATACTCTGCTCCTGTCACAGCTTCGCCATTAGTTCCACCAGTAAATACAAGCCCTGCACTTGCTTCTAATGTTGCATCTTTCTTCCAACTAATATAATCATTATCTACTAAATCTGTAATAACTTTTGCTATTTGAATATCTACCTTCTTATTATCCAAAAGTGTTACAACATCAAATTTAGTATTATCATCAATATTTGTTGTAACTACTATCTTTAAATCATTTCCTCTTATACCACTATATTTAGCTATAGCAATAGTACAACTAGCTTTCACACCTTTATTTAATTTATAGAAATATCCTAGTCTTATATTTTTAAATAAGTCTCTCAAACCTTTTAACTTTTCATGTGTATAATCATATCCAAAGAACTTTGTTGAATACTTCTCAAAATCATCACTAGTCACTTGAAATACTTCTTCATCAATACCCCAATCTAATTCCAAAGGCATCGCTACAATACCTCTATCACTAAGAGAACTGGTTGCCCTCTTAGCTGAGATAAAATTTATATAGCTACCTGGCAATATTTTATTCTGTGTTACAAATGTTCCTCCACCTAAAGCCATATTAACTCACTCCTTTCATGAATTTATTTATTATTTCCTCTACTTCTGAGAAAGAATATAACTCATTTTCTTTTAAAATTGCATTTAACAAGTCTTTTCTATTTACATACTTCTTAGAATTAACTATCTGCTCCTTAGTAAATTTGTATCCATCTTCTTTACTTAATGTTTTACTCAAGTTTATCACCTCTCTTTAGCCCACCAAATAATTCAACACCATTCATTTTTTCTGTATTATTACTTTTCATAGTAAAATAGTTATAATCAACGAAAAAATGAAGTACATTATCTATAATCTCAAAGTTCATATTTGTACCCCTAACTAAATCTCCATCAATTTCTATATACTCTAATTCCTCCAGTAACATTTCAGCTATCTCATTTATTTCAAAACTCTTATCTTTTGAACGAGGAAAATAATGTACATCAAAAGAATTCTTTTTTAGCGTCCTACCATTTGGGTATGGTGTCTTACTTGGATTTAGAGGGCAAATAAAAAAACAAGGTTCATTTATACCTTGTTCCACATCTTCACTGTAAATTGTATATTTTTCTCCAAATGTCCCATCTAATTTTACTGATATTCCATCAATTATATTATTAAGCATCAAATACCTTCTTTAATAAATTTATTAGTTTCTTTTCTATTATTACATCCACTTGACCTCTTAATTCTTGTACTGAAATAGTCATCATATATCTACCTTTAACCCACCCCTTATGATTCCTAGTTCTATGTCCGAATTCAATAAAACTGGCATATTTTATGGGGTTAATAACTTCTATAATGTAAGTATCTCCAGCTTTAATAACTGGAAGTGACCTAGCATAAGCTACTCCATTCCAACCTTGTCGTAATACTCCTGTATCTACTGGTGTACGTTTTATAGCTTTTCCTATAAGTCTAGCAGCTAACTCTTTTGCACAATCTCTGCAAAACTTATCGAGTTGACTTTCTTCCAACCTTTGTAGATTTCTTTGCAACTTCTTTAGTTCTTTAAAATCAACACTTCCACCTTTACCCATTATGCTCTCTCTTTAAACAGCTCTAATATTATTTCCTGATGATTTGGATATATAGCTGATTCTCCGCTTCTTACATACTCTCTTGTTATATTATTTTGAGTAGTTATAATAAGTTTTGAACCTGCTTTAACTTCTATGCTTGGCGATATAAAGAGTTTAATAGTTTGCTCTAGTTTAGCTACTTTTCCATCTGTAGCTGATGTAATATTTTTATATGCTAACTTGCAAGGTTGATTTTCTAATACAATCACTTCTTTATTGTTAGTTCGTTTTGTCACAGGGTCTTTGACTGGCTGATACTCTACTATAGTACATTTATCTCTATATAACAGTTCTATTGCTTTTCTAGTCTTTCTTACCATCTTAAACACCTGAATGTTAATATTTTATTCTTACCATAAGTAGTAAGGTAGGTTATAAGACTATCAAAACGTTGCTCGGGAGTTTGTGAGCCACTCCCTATAGCAAAATCTACCTTTGTATCACCTTCTGATATGGACTTTTCTACAGCTTCAAAATTAAGACTTTCTATATCTAATTGACCTATATTTTTTTTAGTAAATAAGAACTCTCCAACTATCATATCAACTTCAATTTCTTTCAGTTCAATTGGTATAGTTTTTATATTACAATCCAGTTTAATAATATTCTCTATCTTTTCTCTTATAAAACCTATTAACCACTTATCCCCATCTTTTAATATATATCCAAAACTTTTAAGTCTTTTTTCTATATCATCAATTATATTATTTTCCATAATTTTCACCTACTTTTTAGTAAGCTTATTTTTCTCTTTAAGCTGCTTATTTTCTTCTTCTAAAGACTCAACTTTTGACCTTAAAATATTATTTTCAGCTATTAAATCTTTTACATTTAATGACTTGCCATACTTTATTGCCTTACCATTTTCATCTATCAAATCATATCCCATCTCTAAGAAATCATCTATTTTACACTCTTCTATAGTTAATATTCTATTTAATTTCCTTACTTGTGCCATTATGCTCCAGCTCCTTCAACAACAAATTGTATTGCATCAGCTTTTTTATTTAATATAAATACGTCCTCAAAGCTTTCTTCAAAATAGAAGTATTTTCCCTCTGTAACTGCTGTTGGTTCGTCTAGTTTAGAGAACTGATAAGAAACAGGTGTAATTATTGCACTTGGATGAACTAAACACATAAATATTTGTTTAGCTCCTGCTCCTACTTTCCATCCAGTTGTAAAATCATATGCAGTTTTCATTAGATTAGATGGTACTTTAATTATTTTAACTGTGTCAATATCAGTTGTTTGACGATTAAGAGAAGTTCCACCATCCTTTATGTTTACTGTTCTTTGTATCTCTTTTGCATTTTTGATAAGTGTATTTACTACTGGAGTAACATACAATATTCTTCCGTTTTCGGGTACTCTAGCTTCTGTCATTTTTTCCATTAACTTATCAAATACTTCTAATACGTTTGCTGTTGTAAGAACAGTTGTATCTGCTGTGTTACCTAATGCGGTCCAATAGCATATATTTTAGATATACAGTAAGCATCCATCTCTGGAAACTTTTGTTCCTCATTATATACTTTTGTTATATTGCCTATTGAAGCCACATAATTAGTTTGGTTTATATCAGCTGGATGAACTAATGTTGACCATTTCCTTTGATTAGTTAATACCTTAGGTTCCCAAGCATTATCATAGTTTCTTTGAGCTACTGCTATTGTATCTCTGTTTGAATCTACCCTTCCAGTTGTAGATATAGTTGGTATTTCTATTGTTTTAGAACCAGTCCATCTATATCTTCCATTATTTTCTGTAGCATATAAATCCCCGAAGTTTAAGGTATAAGGATATGCTTGTGCTAAAACATTTGAATATTCTTTTGCATAATTTAGTGCTGCCATTTTATTTCCTCCTATTTATTATTATTTTCATGAGGTCTTACCCCAGTAAAATTAAAACCAAAATCATTTATCTTAGGCTCTTGCCCTGGTGTTATAGTATCTATTTTAGGTTCTTCACCTTCTAGTGTTGCATTAAACAAATAATCTTTATCCTGTTTCAAAGGGTTTATTTGCTCTTCAAAAGCTTTTTGTCTATCTTTACTATTTCTTAGTGCTTCCATATCTAAATGGGCTTTTAATGCTATTTCATCTCTACATTTAACAGATTTAAAAGCATCACCTAACCAGTAATTAAAGTCTTTTTCTTCAATTTCTTTTTTGTGAGTTTCTTCTAAAGTTTTCTTATCCGTTTCATAAGTTGTTTTTAGACTCTCTACATCTTCTTTTGTCATACCTCCTTCAAACTTTTTAATAGTTTCATTAGCTGTATTAAGCTGTGTTTCAAGATTTGTATAATCTTCTTGAGTAACTGTAGTCTCTTTTATTTTCTTTTCTATAGACTTTTGAAGAGAAGCTACATCAATTTTGTTATCCTCGATTTTTATTCCTTCTAGTAATTCTTTTAACCAATCCATATTTTAAATATCTCCTTTCATTTTTACAAAATAAAAAGCCCTATCTAGGACTTACAACCAATATTATTATTCTCATTACAATTATTTATTGATATAGCTTCTATTTGCGATAAATCTATTACTGTTGTTCCATCTTCATCTAAATATCCTTTCAAGTTCCTACAATCTGAGTCAGTTTCAATAAAATCTTGCATTAACTTATCAGTAACATCTTCGTCTGCTATTCCAGATACACAGTTTCCACTCTTAAACCAAATTATATACTCTTAATAAAATAAGCCTCCTTAAATTTTTATTTAATAAAAAATCTTTGAACAAATTATTCATAAATAATACAGCTTATTAGTGAAGCTATAAGGTATATTGCTTTTCCTATCAAATACCCACTTATAACCCCTACTAAGTTATAAACTAATCTAACACAGGTAAAAGTATTATTATCTACCATGTTAGCTATTCCTAAAACATGAGCCATGATTATGTTGATACCTATAAAAACACCTAAAGCTATACCAATAACTGTAATAATAAATGCTATAATATTTCTAACACTTATTTTACTTGGCTTCATAATATATCTCTTTTTAAACATATTTCCATCCCCCAAAACTTATTCAATACTTTCTCTTAGACGTTCTGCTACCTGTTTTACAATCTTATCTATATCAGCTTTACAAACACATTTATTCATTTTTTCTGTTAGTTTATCGATTTTGTCATCTACTTTTTCTAAAGTTTCTATAAAAAACTCTAATTCCTTTGCGGCATTTTTAATATTTTCTTGAAAGTTTGTTGAATCTAAAGTCATCTCTGTTGATAATTTATTTCTTTGTCTATGTCCTTCTTCTACATTTTCAGTATAACTAGTTGACTTTTCACTAGTTGCAGTATATTCAACTTTTTGATATGTCATTTCAAATATATCTGCTTTACATGGGTATATTTCTCCTTTTACACCTTGTATAATGTAATCCCCTATGTTAACTTGATATATTAGCCCTTCAAGAGTTCTTATGAACAATTTAGTATGTGCCTTATTAACAGAGTGTTCAACCCAAGCATTGCCACGTTCAATCTCTTTTCGTATCCATACTATTGGTTCTACATCTATGTCAAATCTAAAAGCTTCCACTTCAACTGCTTTCTTTACAAATCTAGCCATTTATTCATCCTCCAAACTTTCTATTATATCCTTGTTTGTTGCAAATAAAGAAACTACTATAAATATTAAACCAAGAATAAAGTTTAACAATGGAAACAAAGCTATAAAAATAAGTTTATAGTTTTTCCAAGCCTTATATTTTTTTAAAGCTTCGATTACTTCTTTAACATTTCCAAGCCTTAACATATACAAATAAAATCCTGTACAAAACACAATTATTGATAAAATATATAATTTAAGCATTTCAAATCACCCTCTCAGTAAAATTTTTACATAATAAAATCACCTACCAACTTAGTAAGTGTTTCTAACATACTCCTTATACCATTCATTATATTTCATACTAGATGGTACATAATAAATCTCACCATCTTCTTCTCTTGCAGCCCTATAACTTTCTTCACCATCAAAATATGGCACTACTACACATCTACATCTAGGATGAAATGGTGGAGCTGTAATTCCTATCTCATAATATTTCATTTCAATTACTTTACCATCAAGTGGGCTACATCTTTTCTCACAAACCCTGCTATCTAATGCACTTACTATTTCATATTTCTCAACTCCTAGACTATTAAAACAATCCCTTTGACTTGCTGAACTAAAAAAAGCAAGCTCAGATTTGACTAATAATTTAGCTTCTTCTTTACTTGTATTAAAGTTTTTATTAGTTTTATTTGTTAAGTCTCCAGGAGATACTCCATTGATTAATGTTTGTTTTATACCTTTATCAAGTTCACTTATCAACCTTGGTCTATGCTTATTCCATATCCTATTACCAAATGTTATTCCATCAGTAGTCCAAGGATTGCTAACTTTTTTATTAATCTTATTTAGGCTAATCATGGCTATCGCCAACCCAATACCAATACCTTTTTGAGCTTCAAAAGCAGTATGATAGTAACTATCTTTATAGGTATTTGTTATAAGTGTATTTACATCCTCATATTCTTTTGAGTATAATACCTCAACTTGATGCCTTATCTTTAATTTTAATGCTTCTAGTCTACTTATACGAACTCTTTTGACTGCACTTTCTAGTTCTTTCATCCACTTTTGACTAATTACATTTTCTTCTCCATATTTTATATATTCTTCTAATAATAATTTAAGTTCAGCTAATTCCTTTGGATTTAATAACTTTTCAGCTTCTTGCATGCTTATTTTATTATCCTTAGCAAATTTTATATACCAATTATTTATTTCTCTAAGAATATTATAAAGTACTATATCATATTGCTTTTCTAATTCCTTGTTAAAGGTATCACCTTTATTATGAACATCTTCTTCTAACCGATTAAATGTCTTTATCCAATAATCCATTTTATTCATCTAAAGGTTCACCTTCTTCAGTTTTCTTTTTAGTCGGAAAAGTATCTTCATATTCTTTCATACTTTCTTCTTTCTGTTTTTTAAGCCTATCAAGTTCGTCATTAACATCCTCGACCCAAGGATGGTTAGAAACAATAGTTTCATCTGATATAATTCCAGTTGATTTAGCTGCCATATCTATCTTTTCAGCTTCATTTATTATCATAGAGTGATTAAAAGTAATTTGAACTGTTTTATAATCATAGCTCTTACTACCACTTATCTTTAAATACTCACACACAAACCATAAAAGCTCTCTAATTGCTTTTTTAAACTTCTTTTCAGTCTTAGAGCATTTTAAATCAAGTAGTGAATATAAAAATTTAAGTGCTACACCCGATTTGTCACCTGTGTTTTGAGATTCTGGATTAACTCCTTGACCAAAGATAATTATATTCTTTTCTAATCTATCAAGAAGCTCCTTTTTAGCTTCAACTGGTATATTTATCTCTAGTTTATCAACTCCACCATTGGCTCCTACCTTGATAGAATGATAATATCTTATGTTATTTGTAAACTCTACTAAATCAGTATTGTTGTATTCTTTTAGAACATAGATAGCTTGTTGAATCTCATCTAGGTTATCTGCAAGAGTAGAAATGTTATTATCATATATATCAATTAAAGACTTGTAAAAAGTTAAATCAGAAACACTTTTCTCATTGTTTTTAAATGGTATAAATGGAACTTTACCCCACCCTTGTTCTTTGTTATTTACTCTAAAATGACCCTCTTGTATCTCTGTTAATTTTCCATATTCATCATATAAAAATTCTTGAACAAAACTATTTCCTCTTTCAATGAAGTAAGTCACATCATTTTCTGTGTAGTACTCAACTCTTTTTATCTTATTTCCATCCACATCTTCAATATAATAAAACCTAATAAATGCAACTAATTCCTTGTGTCTTTTACTGTCCCAAATAGGAATAGCTTCTTCAGCTGATATTATCACATATTTAAACTCACCTTTTCTATCAATATATGGATGTAGCCATTCAATGCCTTTGTTACTAGCATTAAGATAGAGTTCTGTTATTGTATCGTCAAATTCTTCTCCTAATAATTCATTTAAAAGCTTAGTGAGATTATCATCATCTGCATTAAATACTATGGGATTTCCAACACTATAGCCCACCTTTTGGTCAACTAAAAGCTTATGATAATTATTAACTGCTTTATTATTAACCTTAGTAAAATCATCAACCTTAGCTCCATCTAAAATATAATATCTTCTTTTATTTTTTATGTTAGTATTACCATAATAGTATTCTTCTCCTTGTTTGTATTTCTCTGGTCTATGCTTTAAGATGTAGTGTTCTATGACTTTTATTAGGTTAAAGGTACTCTCTTTTTTTAACTGAGCTTTTATTAAATCTGTTTCACTTATATAAATATTTAACACCTCCTTACTTTAAGAAGCTTATTCCTCCATACTCCATGTCATTCTCTAAGCTATATCTTAGTGCATCTATTAAATGATTGTCTTTATCTACTGCAATAGGTAAGATATTTCCATTCTTATCCTCTTTATATTTATACTTATTTATTTCATTTTTGAAATTTTGACATCTTGGATGTATTATAATTTCAAGTCCTTGTAAAAACTTAATTCCATACTCAATAGAACCAGCTCCTTTTCTTGCTGAAACTGCATTAACTCTTAAGTCGATAAATTCAGCTATATCTTTTGGACTTGCATTATCACAGATAACTAAATCTCTATTCGCTTTTTTACTAACTAAAGGTGTAGCTTCTCTATTTAATAATCCGACTGCTTCTATTTCATCACATATATATAATTTTCTTCTCATCCTATCATAGTGTGATTTTACATATGCAAATGGGTCATCAGCAAATCCCCAGTCAATTCCATGCCTAAAGTTATCAAATGTACTTTCAATATCTGAGAAATCTTCAACTCTCCAATTCTTAAATATGACAGCACCAAGTACACCCCAATTCCCAAGAGTGTAGACTTCATAGTAATATTTATCACTTTCATTTTCTAAAGCTTTTATATCATCTTCTGCCAAGAATTTATTATCTTTATATGTAGTTTTTAGAATACTTACATTATCTTTTTCTACATACTGTTTATCATCTTCCCATATATCAAAATACTCTATATATAACCAATGGTCTTTAAGTATTGGATTGAAGCTTAGTGTTAGCCTCTTTACCACTTTGGATTTACCTCTAAGTCTCTTATCAAGCTGTTTAACTGCCTTATAATCTGTCTCTGTTGCTTCTTCTACCCATATATCAGTTATTACACCATCTATTGGGGTTATTGATTTAACTTTTTCAACATCATCTAAGCCACAAAATAATATCTGTTTATTATTTAGCTTACAAGTTATTATCATGTCGGTTTTATTTACTTGAAAATACTCATTTAACTTAAAATTACTAATAGCCTTTGTTATCTCATTTAAACAAGACCTCTTTAGAGTGCTTTGAACATTTCTAACAATTAAATAATTCCTATTCCCCTTAAATACATCTAATACTGTTCTTTGAGCTAAAGAAAAAGATTTACCCGAGGATGAACCACCAAAGTAAATCTGATACCTATTGTTATTATTAAGTTGATGCTTCAAATATATTGGATTAAATACATCTGGATTAATTTCTAAATTAATCGCCATATTCCTCATCGCCTACCTTTATTGTAATATCTCCTAGATTACCACTATGTTCAATATCTCTTTTATCCCTCCATTCAGCTGGTTTTCTATTTTTCAACCAGAATATCTGCGCTGTAGTGTCTGGTACTACTTGTTTAGTTACTCTTTTAGTTTCTTGACCTTCTTCATATGTTATCTCATCATATTCATAACCTAATGCTCTTTTTAATAAGGCATTTTCAACCTGCCTATCAATTACTTCTTTTCCCTTTTTTAAGGCATTACAAATATTACTATATTTCTTTTTCCAGTCATATAGTGTTTTGACATTTATTCCAATATTAAATGCTATCTGTTCATCTGTAAGCCCATCTCTTGCCCATCCTTCAATCTTAATTAGTCCTTCTTCTGTTATCCAGTATTCATATTTTGCCACATCACCACCTCGTTTTTGTTTATTTTAGAAATAAAAAAGAACTCTGGTTAGAGTTCTTTAGTTAATAAAGTATTTTTTCTTATTATTTTCATATTCTTTTATCTTTTTATTTATAATTTTTTCTATATCATTTGTTACTATTGTATAGTCATTACTAAGTTTATTCTTTATAAAATATTGCACAAAATAGGTAATAGCTAATATAACCGCAAGCCCAAATAAAGTTTTAAAATCTTCCGATTTTAAAAATACATTTATATTTAATGGCATATCTATAATAACAATTAAAAGATATAATGGTAGAAAAACAAGTAATATACCTACTAAAAGAAGATAGAATATAAACAGTACAAATATTGTTGAATTAAACATTTGATTGAAAGCTTTCGAAACTGTATTTCTAAAGCTTGTATAATTATTCCAATAATCAAATATTAAAACTTTATGTAATACTTCTCTTTTTTTATCTAAATCATCATTATGTTTTTCTTTTAATATATAAAAAACGTAACTAGGAATATAATATTCTCCTTGAATATACTTTTCTTCTACAAAATTTATAGTATCTATTGTTCTATCCTTATTATATTTTTTTACATATGAAAGTAAAAAATTATCAAAATAATCATCAAAAGATTTATCAAGTTTTACTTTATCCCTATTAAAATATGCTACTATAACCCCTATAACAACTGAAACAACTCCTAGAATTTTAATTATATTATCTATATTTTCCATATATATCCCCTCCAAAGTATAAAATTCAACTTCAAAGGTCAATATCCTGCAACAATCATTCGACAATCATAAATATATATTATATCTTTAATAAATTTATCAATACATACTCTATTAAAAATACACAAATTATATTAATATAATTTTGGAGGGCACCCTTTATTTTTTACAACACTTCGTACATACCACTCCCACTCTCTGATAAGCTGTTTCCATTCTTCTGAATCCAGATATTCTTTAACTGGTTTATTTAAATCAAATTCTGGTAAATATGTAGCTGTTGCTCCTCTTTCTAAAATTCCATCTGCAATGACACCTTCTTCTCTTAGAACTAATATTGGTAATCCTATTTGAAAAGCCATTGCTGGTTCTATATGACAATAAGGGCTTGTAATCCATCTATCAGATAAATCTATAGATTCTTTATTTATATCGCTATTTGGTTTACTAGAACCTTTTTCTATATGACTACGTCTAAATGCAACAGTAAGCAATCCATTAGATTCTAACATCAGTCTTCTAATAGCAACTAATGGTGTTGTCATATCATAATCTGTAACACCAAGCGTTCTAGGTTCAAACCCGATACCTTCTAAATATGTTTTAATTTCTTTAATAAAATCAACTTGATTTTGTGTAAATGGTTGGGGATAACTTAAAAAAATTGAATGCTTCATTTTGCACCTCCACATTTTAGTTTTTATTTTCATTCTCTTACATAGTATCATAATATATAATAAAGTGCCTAGAAATTAATCTAAGCCTTTACTTTCCATATTGACTACATAACTTGCTCCAAGCACAGCTCCTCTTATTAATAAATCTTCATCAACAACACTTTCATTCATATGTTTTTTAATGTGTTCAACTGCATATTCCAAAAATTCATCATCTGCATCTATATTAAATTCATCTAATTCTTTTATTATCTTTCCTCTTAAATCATTCATATTATCATACTCCTGTAAAAAAATAAAAGACTAGGCTTACCCAAACTTAGTCTTTTTAGTGGGGGATACATATTATTAAGGGAGCAAGTTCTAAGAATCGAACTTAGATTAAACCATTACTTGCATGGTGAGTGAGGTTACCAAGCCCCACTCGGTTTTTAGACTTCTGAATTAAGATACAAAATTGTATGAGATTTTAATCTCAATTCAAATACTTAATATAGTGTATCAATAGATTTTGAACATAGTTAGAATTGAACTAACAGCGTCCTCACGCCCTGCCTAGTCTGTTCACATAAAAGACTTTCTGTCGCTGACATCTAAGCCTTTTATAATAATAGAGCGTGCAATTTTGGCATCCTTTTTTATCTATAACATATTCGCAAATATATTATTACTTTCTCTATTATTGGATAGTGGCTAGGGCAATCCCTTAACCCTAGCCAAATATTAAGTTTTGAGAGGGAAATCTTTATTTCCACAATACTATTATCTCACGTTTTTGCCAATAAAAAGTCTCAAGATAGTCTCCAAAAAGTCTCAAAATAGTCTCATTTTTAAGCTTTCCATGAAAAAATGGGTAATTCAAATTCCTTTATTTTGGGATACAACATATCCATAATCTTACAAACTATCCTTTTTCTTATTCTGAAACAATGACTTCTATCTATGTGCATAGCATTAGACATATAATCCATGTTGATTTTCTCATTGTTCATATACATTTCATTGAAGAACTCTGTTTCAAAGCTATTTAGACTTGTTAATGCACATTCTATAGTTTCTTTTTCAATCTCTAATGTTTTCTTATCTTCTTTTAATCTATTTAAATCTTCTTCTCTTTTAATAACTTCATTTTCAACACTTGAACTTATATTATAAGTTTCTCCTGTTTTTTCTTCATAACCAAGAGCTTTGCATCCACAAAATTCGTTTTCTAATTTTTTAATATATATATCTTTTATTCTTATTTGACTCTCTAATTTTTTATAGTTATATAACCTACCTTCAACCTCTTGAAATAGTGTCTTTTTATTCATACTTCCACACTCCTATCAATTATTTGTGTTATAATATTATTGATGATGATAATTCTATATTTTTGACAAGTGGAGTGTGAAAGCACTCCTTTTTTCTTTTTACTTAACAGAAATTATCTTTTTCAAAGAAACTAATTTGATTTGTTTTTCTTTCAGATTTTATAATTCTAATTGATTCATCTATTAAATTTAATGAATTAAGTAATACATCTTTTGGTATATCCTCCCATTTGTCAGCACCTAATACCAATAAAGTTCTTTTCTTAACCAGTTCAAATTCTTCATTAACTTTTGATATACCTAATCTTTCTTTTATATAAGAAGATATATCATATTTAGTTTTAGAGGTTGGTCTATAATATTCTGAACACTCTTTTTTAAGTTGCTCCATTTGGATATTATGTTTAACTTCCATTTTAAGTAATGATTCATTCACAATAGTATTAATTTGACTAAGTTGTGAATTTGATAAGGTTCTATTGAGTAACTTTTCTAATCTTATAAAATATCTTCTTATTTCTCTTCCTTTATTATTGTTTTGCACCATAGCAAGTTCTTTTGCTACATCAAGCTTCAATACATATTCTTTTGAAGGTCTCCCACCAGTTGAGTTTTTCATATTTTTGTGAAAAACTGAATAATCCTCATTTTCCTTAAATCCATATTGTTTAATTCTATCTTCAATCCAGTCTATAAACTGTCTCTTAACTTCTAAGTTATTATGTAGTTCTCTAGCAAAAACTATTTTCTCTCCTTTATCAGTTTCATAAACTGTAACTAAATCATCTGCTACAACTCTTAAATTTTCATTTGTCATAATCTCATTCATATTTATATTCCTCCTTAAATAATATCCTCTAGCATAACTTCCACTCTAGGTCTGTCACTGTAATATTTACTAGCTACAACCTCAACAATCTGTGTATCATCTTTATAAGCTATCTCATTGAGTGAATCAGCTATAATCTTAACAATATTGTCTATATCGGGTTTCTTGCTAGGTCTTAACACATTATTTCTTTTCTGCTCCTTAACCTTTTTACTATTACTTTTAGCTATAGAATAATAGCATTTTAAAGTCATTTTTATATAACCTTCAAAGTAATGTTTAACTTTAGATTGATATAGCCATTTTATTAGGTCCTCATAATTCTTAGTCTTATTAGGTGTATAGGTCCTTTTAGTTATAGAGTTCATTCTTGGTCTTTCTTTGCCAACTGGTTCTCCACCTATTGTAAAATTAATCTTCATTATTGCCCCCTGACTTTATAACTCAACTTTCTCTACAGAATCCAAATCAATAACTTCGTATTTCACATAACCATAATTATCTTCAATATATTGTTCGAGAAGTGTATCATCTTCTGGATTATTGGGTCTATTAATGTCTTGAACTATATCAATCTGTATACTGTCATGTTCATCAAAACATATTACATAACTATTCTTTTTTTCATTTGACCATCTTTCTATTTCACTTAATAACTCCTCTATGCTCAGATTTTGATTTCTATTTTTATAAAACTTGCATTTTTTTGCTCTATCATAGACCTCTTTTCCTTTTTTATTACATCTTCCAATTTCCATACCTCTGTAACGTTTAAAATGAAAGCAATCCTTACATATATCCATTTTTATTCCTCCCCTACTTTATTCCCAACTCAACATACCCATTTCCTAATTTAATAAAATACTCAATCTCCTTATTTTCCTCAATTCCTGTAAACTTTTTATCCTTAAATGACTGCAATATGACTGTATCTCCTGCCTTGAAATTTGCTGTATATTCTACTTCAATTTGTTTTTTATTCTTAATTACATCTTTAAAAGTACTAGAAGATATTTGCAATTCATGTATCATATAATCACCCTCAAAGTTTATATTTTATTTCTTCTACTTGTATTTCTTCATCATCTGTATGCCATTCTGATATATAATCTATTGAAGAAATATCAAGAGCTAACTTTTTAGCTTCTTCTTTATTTTCAGCACTTATATGAACCCCTAAATGACCTGTAATTGGTATATCCACAATATATTTTTTCATAATTACCACTCCTTTTTATAATTCGATAACATTATCTGGTAAATCCATTTCTAAATCACTCCTTTATTAAAGAAATTTATTTGTCTTTCATTTTCTATATCTTCATTTCTAAATCGCTTTTCTAAGTCATGTACTGTAGTTCCATCAGCTTTGAAAGGTACTGGACTATCTTCATCTAGTTTAAGCATACCCCCCCACAAATCAGGATAATATTTCCTTAAAGTTCTGAGGCTATCTAAGCTTTGTTTAGGGCATAAATAGCAGCCAGTTCGCTTAAATCTATGATGAATCTCATAGTAAAAACCTTTTTCTTCTAAATACTTTAAGCAATCTTTTTCAGTCATTTTCTCATTGTAAAGTGGTGCTATAAAGTTTTTTTCTAGTCTTTTATATCTATTAGGTTCATCATAAGCAATCCCAATGTACCTCTTATGCTCTCCTAATTTATTAAAATATTTATTAGCAGGAGCAATCTTTAATCTACTATTACACCATGCTCCTAGAGTATATGGAAAACCCCATATTTGCCCTTTACGCTTACCTTGTTGATTAACAGTATAAAAGTATTCCTCAAAGGTTTTTTCTGCTTTAATTCTTGTTATTTTAAAGTTTATTCTTTTCTCAAAATCATCTATTATGTTATAAATTTCTTTAAATTCTAGTCCTGTGTCTATGAAAACAATCTCATTTAATGGAAGCTTTTTTTCTAATATTAGAAGGAGCATTGCAGCAGAATCTTTTCCTCCACTAAAACTTGCAATATGCTTCATAAAATCACTCCTTGCATTTTCTAAATGATTCAACCACCATTTCAGTCTCTCCACAAGTATCTTCTGTAAAATCTATTTGTCTCCCATTAAATTCTTTTATATAATCTGCTATATCATATATTCTTTGGCATTTATGTTCTATACAATCGCAAACATCTTTTATATTTGTTTGTTTTGGTATTTCAACTATAACCTCATGTTCCAAAGTCACTTTTTCCTCAAATTTAATTTTATATTTTTTCATTTTAAATACTCCTTTATTTCATTTTTGAGAGTCACAAAACACTTCAACAATAATTTATATTAAAAGACATTTTGCAACTCTCTAAACTGTTTTAATTAGATATTTTTACTTATATTTCTTCTACCTCAATATCAAGCCACTTTTCACAGCCAATCAGACAACCAACCGGATAGTGACAATCATTCTTATTTTCATAAATACAACAGCTACACTCTGCATCACATTTAAACAAAAGTTCCATTAAACTTTCCTTATCTCTAGTTACCTTTTCAAAATTAGTTATTTTCTTTTCTACTTTCTCTCCAGCGAATTTTTCATAACAAGCCGGACACATATGTTTATCCATGCTAATCATTTCATTAACATTCTTTCTATATAGCTCAATACATTCTAAATTATTTTCTTCAAATATACTCTTGCAAAAATCACATTGTATAATCTTACTCATTATTCTTCTACCTCCATTTCAAGTCACTTTCTGCATCCATCCAAACTTTTTATCATTTCAAAGTTAGTCATTTTTAGTACCATCTTCATTTCTCAATAATTCATGAGCTTTTTCTTCATCATAACTGCAAATATTTCTACCATCACAATAATGACAAAGTAATCTAGTATTTTTAGTAACATTAGGAAACATTTTTTTGCAAATCTCCAATCTATCATCCATTCTTAAACACCTCTTTTATTATCACAATTTTCACACTCTTTTAGATTCAATCTATATTCATAAACTCTACCAGCTATAAAACTTCCTATTACTAATATCATACTAGCTAAGATATTCACTTTTAATCATCTCCTCATATTCTTCTCTAGCCTTATCTATAGCAATAAATATATCCTCTCCATTGTCATATAGTTCTTTTGCTCTCTTAATTGTGTATTCAGTCCTTGAAACTTCCATTATTCCTCCTCAATATATTCAGCTTTCCATCCACTTCTGCTTGGAGTTTTTCTTTTTAATATGTGACTAACTGCGGGTTGTTTTAACCCTAAAAAACAAGCAGTACTATCAATAGATTCAAACTCTTTCACTTCTCCAGTTTTAACATTTATTAACCTTATTGGCTTATTATTACGAGGTCTTTTACACCTACTTTTCACACCAAATTCAGATAACATGCTGTCAATTCTCGGTATTACTTTTTTACCTTTTCTTTCAATTCCAACTAAGCAACAATATAATGCTAAATAGTTCCTACATGTAGGGTCATCCTCTATAATATTTGTTCCTAAAGAACCACTAAAATATTTTTCAACCTTTAACATTTCAGCCCCCTCCTTATTCAACTGGCATTTCAAACACTTTTTCTTTGTGGTATCTAACCCCATCTTTATTTATAATGTCAAACTTAGTTCCTGCAATGATAGCATCCTGTATTCTGTTTAATACTTCAATAGCTCTTTCTTCTGATTTATACCTACCTATTTCTCTAGCATTTGATTCCCCTTCAAACACTGCATATACATACCTACAATCTATTTCAACTCTATTAACTCTCATTAAATCTAATTTATTTTGACTTCTAATTATTATCATTTCTACTCCTCCAATTTATTTAATTTATTTTAACTTCTAGGAAGTTAATAGTTATATTAACCTCCTAGCAACTCATTAACCGAATTTCTCTTTCTGACTCTTTTTAACAATTGCGTCAAACTCATCAGTAGTGTATTGAGTAAATGTTTCATCAAAATTTCTAAATTTATTCTTATCCTTTTTACTCGGTATAGGTTTATAATTCTTTTCTAATGCTGTAATCAAATATCCTGTAATACTTTTTACTCCATCTGTATTTTTAACTAACCTCAATTTTTCCTCTAAATAGTCAATCCCCTTATTTGTATGTATGAATACATCAATAATTTTTTCAATGTCTTTAGATTCTAAATCAAAGTATTGTTTTATTTTATCCACAACCACCGAATCATCCTTATTGTTGTTGTTATTCTTATTGTTATTCTTATTGTTATTCTTATTGTTATTCTTATTGTTATTCTTATTGTTATTGTCCCCGTATCGTGTTACGACTCGTTCACGTATCGTCGACGTATCGTAAAAACCTCCATTTTTAGCCATTTCGTAATAATCCTCAAATATTTTTCTTATATCTGCTTTTTCTATTGATGGAATCACGTATTTTATTAACTCAATATCTTTAACTTCTTTGAGTTCTTTATTAAGTAAATCTATAATTGGTTTACCACCTTTAGTTAAGTTATATTTGCCCCAATTCTTTATAGCAATTTCTCTAGTATCAGGATTATATTTAATACACTTATGGTGATTTATAAATCTATCCATTAATGCTCTTATACTTTCTTCTGAATATCCCATCCAAAATGCTAGCTGTTTTTTAGTTACTTGATAAACTCCTATTTGAGTTGTCTGAGGATTACTAAGAAGAAGTATGAAGAAGAATTTATCTTCGGGTGTCCATTCTTCTTGTACCTTTGGGTCAGTCCAAAAGCTTGTATATATCTGTCTAAAAACTGCCACTCTATCACCTCCTATGCACCCTTAAAAGCTTGTTTCTCATAAGCTGTACAAACCTTGTCATATTCATCTTTATTTAAATCTTTGATATCTTTTCCTAATTGTTTAAAAACTTGCTCCTTTAATTTTTCTTTATTAACATTAGCACTATTAGCTATTGCATATAATCTACTCAGTTGTTTATCAGTTAATATTCTACTACCTTGTTGAATAGTGTTATTATAATTATTTTTAACTTCATTTTTGCCACTAGTTGCGTCAAATGTATCATTTTCTGTAATGTTTAATAGTTGAATATACAAATATCTAGTTTGATATGTTTCAATACCTCCTAGTGCTTGTAATTCATTAGAACCTTTTAACTGTAAATCCCTCATGGGAGAAGTGAATACAATCTGTTCTGTGGGGTTTTCTCCATTAATTAGTGTTAGTGTTGCATAATCATTTGTAAAGGTCACTACAGGGCATAATTTAACTTCTTCAAGTAGTTCAGTTGCTTGTGGTAAGAAGTCTGCTAACTCAAAATACTTGAAGTTAGCAAACTTATTCTCTCCGCTTTTCTTCAGATTTAGCTTACTGAATTTGACTCTTACATCCATCAACTTAATGTAAATATTATTCGCTTCCAACAAGTTCACCCTCCATTTCTCTTACATTCCTTTTTAAAACTGACATAAAACCATCTATATAATCTCCATACATATTTTCTGATTTGTGCTTTTCTAAATGCTCTTTGAATTGTTCCAAAGTCCACCCCTCTTTATGTTTTTCTATACAAGATTCTAATGCTGATATTTGTCCAAACTTTTCATCCCAATCCATTTCATCAGCTATCATAAAATTTAATAAAAATAATCTATCTTCTAAATCCTTAATTATCTCATTTCTAGTTTTCATTTCTTCCCCCTTGTGCTATAATATAGCTAATTAAATTTTAGTATGTTTTTGAATTGAGCCATTGCCGTGGCTCTTTTCTACATTATTTGAACTGCTAAGGGTCTATCTGTTTCAAATTCTTCTCTCATTAGCAGTTCTTCTGCTTCTTCTGTATCTCTTTCTATCCTTTTGTACTCTGCATATGCTTCATGCTTAATTCTGTCTTGTTCATCTGTTGCAAGACTTCTATTTGCCCATGCTCTTTGTACTATATCTAAATATATTAAGTATTGTACTTTTCTGTATTTTTCTATATCTTTGATTAATTCTTGTCTACTTTTCATTTTCCAATCCCCCTATTGATTCAATTTCTGAATTTAACATAAGCAAAATATCCTCATATGCTCCTAGTTCTTTTTCATCTGCTATACACTTATATCCAATTGATTTTTCAAATTCTATCCTCTCACTTAGAGCCTGTATTTTATATTCTAAAAATCTTTTAGTTACTTCCATGTTCAATCCCCCTTAAAGTTCAAGTCCTCTTTGCTTACATTCTTCCATATAAGTTACACACTCTATATAAAATTTTGGTGTAGGTACTTTTTTATGTTTTTTACAAAATCTTAGAAACCATCTTAGAGTCAATTAAATCACCCCCTTTCTCTTTTTCAATACAGCTCTATCTTTCATTGCATTTTTCATTACATATTCTTCGAAAGAAATTAAATCTATCCTATACGAACTCCCCAAAGGAATTACAGTATAATGGTTTTGTGCCATTGCTTCCCTTATCATGTTTCTCGCAGTTGCATCTGAAACTTTTAAGTACTCCCGAAATTCTTTTACTGTAACTAAATCCATTCTCTTTATTCCTTCTCTATCTAAAAACATCTTGATGATGTCTGTTGTATCGTCTCTTCGCATTAATTCTTGCACTAAGTCTTTTGTATCTATGAACTGTAATGCTACACTCATTTTTATCTCACCCTTTCTATCTTCCAACTAGTTCATCTAATGTAACGTCTAAATAGTCAGCTATTTTTATTAGAGTGTTTATGGTTGGATTTTTCTTTTCATTTCTTATAATTTTGTATAATCCACTTTCATCTATTCCTAATTCCTTTGCCAATTTATAAGGTTTTATATTTCTTTTTCTTAGTATTTGGCTTATATTATCGCCTATTAACACTTAATCACCTCAGTTCTACATGGTATAATATAAATATGGAATAAGTTCCAAGTTCTTCAAAGAGGATGGTGAAGTTATGCTGAATACTGCAACTTTTGAAAAAGACATACTTAGAAAATCATATAAGAACTATGTTGAAACTAATTCTTTAACATCTATCTATACATTTAAAACAGAACCAGAAATTCAAGGAGCTGTAAGAAATGCTATAAAATCTTTATGTGATGATGGCTACATAGAAACTTCTAAAATGGGACTTGGTATGGTTTATGTTACTTTAACACCCTATGGATTATCTTCTTTAGAAGATAACTAATTTCTAATGAAGTTGTTCGTACTAAAAAAATAATCTTTTTGGGTATATTGAGACTAGTACGAATAACTTCTATTCCTTTTGGTATTCCATTTTCTGCAAAACACACATTTTGTATATCACCTAGAAAATTAACATCAAATGTAATTACATAAGTTGACTTATCATCTTTAAAAATTATATTTTTGCCTCTATATTCAGTTTTGAATATCTTCATATATATCACTTCCTTTTCAAAATATTCTGTATTTAGTTTTCAAAGTACTTTTAATCTTTAGCCTAATAAAGTTATTTGACATTCTTTTTCTTTTACCAATCCATCCTTTATAAGTAATAATCTAAATGCTTCTCTTCCTTTTGGATTTATTAATGTTTGAGTATCTGAATGTCCATGTGGTGTTGTAAATTCTTTCAGTTCAAAATACTGCATCTTATTAGAATAAGGTTTTATTTTCCCTTTTAAATCTCTGTAACAATATTTCTTCTCTATTAACCATAAAACAAATGTTTTTTCTTTGACTCCAAGTTCTTTTGCTGTGTCTCTTATATTAGTTAGTAAGTTTCTTTCTACTAAAGCATCAAAATAATCTGCTTTTGGTTTCATTGTCTGATTTTCTAATTGTAATTGTTCTTTTTCTTCAACTTCTATTAATAATTGTTGTAATGCTTCTTTATATGTAGTTGGTAATTTAGGTTGCTGTTCTTTTAACTCTTGCTCCATTTCTTCAAACTTAGTTACATAAATTGCCGTAAATATAATACCTTTTTCCCCTGTCATTTTATTAGCTACCATGTCACAACCTTTTTTAGTTAATAAGTAACAAGGATATTTCTGATTATTTTCATTCTTGTAAGTGCTTTCAATAAAAAAATCATCAGTGTGCAATTTTGCACTCTGCTTTAATGCACTTATATAACCCCTTATACTTCTTAATAATTGGTTATGGTCTTTTTCTATTAATTCAGCTACTTCTCTACTCTCAACTAAGAATTGATTATTTTGGTTGATTATTGTTAGGTCATTCATACTTTATACCTTCTTTGATATTTTTGTATTTCTTGAAAGTTTTAATTTTAAAATAGCTTCATATATACTTTCTAACTTTTCCATAACATCATTCCAAACTTCTTCCTCATCTTCATCTATTACATCATCTTCAACTATGTCTATGAAATCATCTTCCTTTTTTAGATAATCTTTGATTTCTTTATGTAATTTCAAAGTTATACTTGAAAGACTTTTCATTTCCAACTTAGGCAAAAATATTACTCCTGCTTTTGTAGTTCTTCTAACATGTTCATAACCTAACATGTTGTTATTGTATATAGAAATCATTTTAACTACTATTGCATTTGGTGGTATTCTTTTATCGTTCTCATATGCTCTTAAACTCTCTACTGATATATCTAGTAGTTCTGATGCTTTTTCTTGTGTAAGACCAGTATTTTCTCTGCTTAACTGATATATATTTTGGTATTGATATGACATTTAATTTTCACCTTCTTTTCTGTATAATAAAATATAAGTTATCAATTAGACGTTTAGTCCATTTTATTATTAAAAAAAAGGTCATCTATACTCTCATTTGGAAATGCTTTTTTAAATTTGCAAAGAAAATTATAGCTTGGATTTCTTCTTTCATTCTCTATCTTTGCATAATATGTAGCTTGCATTTCAAGTAATTTAGACATTTCATTTCTAGTTTTATTGTTTTTTAATCTAAATTTTAATAGATTAGTTTTCATTTTACCAACTCCTTTTAGACGTTTTGTCTAATTGATTAATTTAATTGTACTAGACATTTTGTCCAATGCCAATATTTTTTATCCATTTCGTCTTTTTTTTATTTTTTTTGGACATTATGTGCTAAACTTTTTTTTAAGTGAGGTGATTGAATTGGATTTTGGAGATAGAATAAAACAATTAAGAGAAAATATGAATTTGAGCAGAGAAGAACTTTCAAATAAAATAAATATAAGCTATTCAGCGTTATCAAAATATGAAACTAATAATAGGTTTCCTGATAAAGTGACACTAAATAAAATAGCCGATTTTTTTGATGTATCTACAGATTATTTATTAGGTAGAAACAAAAATATTTCAAATGAAGAAGATGAAGAAGTAAAAGAATTAGTTGATATCATATATAAATTAGATAAGGAAGATAGAGATGCAGTATTAAAGATACTTGATTCTCTAATAAGTAAACATAAATAGCAAAAAACATTGATATAACTAATCAATGTTTTTTGCTATTTTATATGAAAAATAAGAAGGAAAATAGAAATAACTGTAGAAATAAATATATTAAAAGAGTATTTTAGATAGATATGGATAAAGAGGGGGGATAAAATTATGAAACCAAAACGTTCTAAACTGCTATTAATTTCTGCAATTATAGGTACATTATACTCTATTTATGTTGTTACCTACTTTGCTGGTGTTGGTGGAGAAGGTGATGCTGCTACAGCAATAGGTGGAGCTATAGCTACTGCATTAGTAATGCCACATATGATTCTAGTAGTATTAGCAACTATTTTTAATTGGCTTGGCTACTTTGGAAACAAAAGAGGGTTTGCTTTAACTGGTGCTATACTTTATACAGTAGCTGGTGTAGTATTCCCATTATATTTAATGTTTGTTATTCCATCTTTAGTTTTAAGCTTTGTTGGATTTGCTAAGTTAAAACAAATAATAGCATTAAATAATGCATAAGATAAAAATACATTGGCATAAAGTCAATGTATTTTTATTTTTAATAAATATATACACCTTCATCCCTTATATTTTTTTCATAAATTTCTTTAATCATTTTTGCAAAGAGTTCATAATCTTCTTCATCCTTTATTTTCAACTCAATTAAAGATAAGATGAGTTTGTCTTTTTCATTTTCCATATTACTATCCCCCTGTTACAAGAACTTACGTTCTTATTTTTAGTTAAAAACTCCCAATAAATTTTAATAAAACTTATGTAATTATACCCTTTCATTTCTAGAAATGTTTTTAGATTATTCAGAATTGTCTTTGATAATTATCTTACCTTTATAATAATACTTTTATTTTTCAAATGCAATAAAAAACTCGTAATTGTAATAAAAAACTCAGATTTTGTAGACAGTTGGATATTTCTTACAATTTAATATATTATTAATCAAGTTTTTAATTATATTTTTTTATTAAATCATCTTTTTATAATGATTTTTATAATATATTATAATTTTAAATTTGCAATAAAAAAGTTACAATAAATAGAAATCTTCTTCTACTCATTGTAACTTCTTAAATTCACCACTTAGTTAATATAAAACCGAAATTAAGTTGTGACTTTCTAGCAAATAAATTTACATTTACATACCACATAGTTAATATAAAACTTGGTGACCACCACCAATTTAAACATCCTACTAAAAACTTTACATACCACATAGTTAATATAAAACCTTGAACATAATCAAGTATGTTTTCTGCATCCAAACACTTTACATACCACATAGTTAATATAAAACTAGCACTAAACATGGTACTTGCTTTAAATTAAGTATTTCTTTACATACCACATAGTTAATATAAAATCCTCCTCCAAATTATTTTTATCTAATGATTTGATAAACTTTACATACCACATAGTTAATATAAAACTTATATTAGTATAAATATTTTTAAAATTTTTAAAATTCTTTACATACCACATAGTTAATATAAAACTCTGATGTTCCTAAATCTTCTAGTTCTATATCTGCTGCTTTACATACCACATAGTTAATATAAAACTCTATTGTCGCACCACATCTTCTGTTGTACTTCATTACTTTACATACCACATAGTTAATATAAAACTAATTAAACTAGATTACTTTATCTTTTTTTAATTTCTCTTTACATACCACATAGTTAATATAAAACCTTTGAATTAAATGATATAGATAATGAAAATATTCTAAACTTTACATACCACATAGTTAATATAAAACCCAGACTCATCTAGACCAATTACCATTTCTGCTATAACCTTTACATACCACATAGTTAATATAAAACAAAGATATAGAGGATGTATTTAGACTTTTAAATTTTTCTTTACATACCACATAGTTAATATAAAACCCCAAAATAAACTAAGTATTTTCAATACTTACATATATACAACTCTCTCAAATTTGCAGTGAACCATGAGTAGTGCAATTGATAACACTTATCATATGTTCTCAATGCCTTATATTTCAACTGTTAAGCCACACTTTATCAAAAATACCGCGCACTGCAAAACTATTTATATTTTTATTATATCATAACATATAATTGATATTTTTAGTTAATTTCTGACTGTATTTTTACATTTAATTATGTTTAAATGCTATAATAAAGTTAAATAAAATTAATTTGAAAGGAATTATATTATGAAAGAATATGAAGCAGAGTTAAATATAAGTATTTCAATTCCATTTTTTACAGTCATATCTTATTTAGTTATAGTTTCTATAGTAATGTTATGTCTATCAGCATTGAATAATTTCTCTAATATATCATCAGTACCTGTTAGTGCTTTGGGCTCAACGGTTGGATTTATTATATTTAATCTTATTATTAGTATATTTAAAGGTAAGTAAATGAAAAGATTTTGATATTTACATACTATATAGTTAATATAAAACCGTCTATAAAATTTTAGACAATTTACTTGAAACTGAAATACCACAATACTTCTATATTTTTACTATATCATAAAAATATTATTTTTGAATATCTGTACCAATTTGTGGTATAATAAAAGCAAGGAGATAAAATTTACTTTGTAAAAGGTGAATTTCTCCAATTGATTAGAATTTAAAAGTTATTTCTTTAAATCACCCTTATTGGCGTTTGGGTGATTTTTTATTTTGTCATATATGAAAGCTGATACAATACCAGCTACTATACTCAATAAAAAGTTAATTAACATATAAATTCACCTCCTTCCTATATTGGAATTTGGCGTTTATATGAAAAAATCACCCTTCGCTTTTCAATTTTATTTTCCTTGCTAGAGATATTATAACACATAATTATTACATATTTTACCTATTTATTACTTTTTACATTATAATAATATTCTTTTAATCAAAAAAACACCTACTATTAAAGTAAATGTTTTTAAGTATTTTTAATTTTAAAATCCATATAGTTAATATGAAACTAAATATAATAACTCAACACATGAGCAATATCGAGACATTTACATACCACTTAGTTAATATAAAACGAAAATAAAAAAATTAAACTTATAAAACCCTTATTAATTTACATACCCACTAGTTATTTATATTCAAAAAAATCTTCTCCATCTGGATTATAAAATAATATTCTACTTGCCAAACCTTGTTCATATTTATAGTTTTCTTTATCACCTACATAAGAAAATGTTAATGTCATACTTCTTGACGGGTCTAAGGAAATTATATCTAAATAAATAGTACATTTTTCTCCTGGTTTTAATACACTAAAACTATTAAAATCCATTTTTATTTTAGCATATTGCCCCATATATAATGTTGAATTAGCTTCTCCATAAACTTTTAATTTTGTTATATCTAAATTTTGTGTACTTGTATTTTCTATATTTATAGGAACTGTTGGGTCTTTATATTTTTCAGTATAATATTCAAGGTTATCATCATAACATTCAAGATAACTTCCTTTGTCTTGCCAAATTATGTGCTTTGAATCAAAATCAACCTTTAATCCACATATTATATTTTTATTTGAAGATGGAAGACTAATATTATTAATGGTATTTTCACACTCTAGAATAATTTTATCACTTAGATTTCCTATCCCTGTTACTTTTGCAGCATTTTTAAGTATATCTTTATTACTTCCAATATCAACTAACACAATTGGAGTATTTTTAGCCATTGTAGAGCCAACAAGTGCATACACTAAATCTGTTCCACTTGCTATATAAAATTCTTTTGCTCCATTATAGAACTTATTTACTATCTTCTTATTAGTATCATATCTATCTACTCCACCCAATCGAATTGAATTGGTATCATTTACTAAACTATCACTCATTGATGAAGTTCCACCTATTGCATAACTTTCTATTCCAGTTGTATTAAATGGAACACTCTTTCCATCAGTTAATACTATAGGTGCTTTATCTCTAACAGCTACAGATGCAATACTCATAGCATCTGGTTCACCTTTGAAAGCATTAGTTAATATTACCTTATTTACTTTATTAATAGAATTTATTTCTTTTGCTACATTATAACTTGTCTTAATCCTATCGCTACCTTGAAGTCTTTTAGTCTCTATTCCTTTATCTTTTAGAAAAGTTTCTGTTGCTTTATCAATAGAACTTTCTCCACCTATTATGTATACCTTTTTAGCTTTTTCTACTCTTTTAAGAGTTGCATTAGGTATATTATTTTTCTTAGTTAAAAGAATTGGTGCATTTGTTGCTCCTGCAAGCCCACTCGCACTTAATCCATCAGCCATTGTACTATCTGCATTTATAAGTATTGCAGTAGTATAACTTTGTTTGTCAGCTATGATACCAGCAGTTTCGTATTTATCTGCTCCTTGAATCTTATCAATTTTATCAAGTGCATTAGCTGATATAGGAAAACCAGCAATAAACATTGACATGGCTAACCCTAGTGATAATAATTTCTTTAATTTCACAATATCTCCCCCTTTTATATATGAAATACCATACATCTTAATAATTCTACATTTAATTTTCTTTTCCTTCTTTCACAATATTTATCTTTCTGTTAATTTAAGAGTATACAAATACGTGTTATAATGTAACTGTAAAGAATTAATAATATGAAAAAGAAGCTCTAAGACTGTGCCTGTATGGTATTGTATGAAATAAGATAATGACATAATTAGAGCAGTCCAACTGTTCTTTTATATAAAAACTTATAAAGGGAGTGTACATATGAACATCAAATCAGCTTTTATAAGAAAAAGGGGAGAAAAATTTCATGTATATGTGGAATATGTGGAAGAAACAACTGGCAAAATAAAGCAGAAAAGTTATGGAAGTTACGAAAAGAAAAAGGATGCTGAAAAACATTTAATTGAAATAAAATCGACTATAAACAATAATAAATTTGTTGCTCCAAGTGATGTAACACTTGTAGAAAGATGTTACAGATATATAAAAGATAGAGAATGTAGTTTTTCTCCTAATACTGTTAGAAATAGAAAAAACATGATTAAAAATCAAATTGAAGTTTTCTTTAAAGATATGAAATTAATAGATATAACTCCTTCTATTTTACAGTCTTATATAAATAGCATATACAATGAGCACATGTTAAATTCAGCAAAAAACCAAGTCGGTTTTATAAAATCAGTATTGAAAGAATCTTATAGATTAAAAGAAATATCAGAAAATATTTGTGATTTTGTTACAACCCCAATCAAAAAAAATAATTCAACTTCTAATTTTTATACAAAACAGGAAGCTCAATTATTATTAGAAAAATCAAAAAATACTCCTATAGGGATACCAATTTTTTTGATGCTAACTCTTGGATTACGTTTTGGTGAAGCTGCATCACTTAGATGGTCAGATGTAGACCTTGATAAAAAAATCATACATGTAAATCAAACATTAGTTTATCTAGACAATAAAATAACCTTCAAAGACCCTAAAACCCCTAAATCAAAAAGAAAATTATTTGCTCCTGATGAACTTATAAGTTTACTTAAAGAGGAAAAATTAAAACAAAATAAGTTAAAATTACAGGGTATATTGAAAAATGAATTCGATTTGATATGCTTAAATAAAAGATTCAACCCGTGGGTTCAACCAACTTTTGTAGCTCCTTTTAAAAAACTATTAAGAGATAATAATCTTAGAGATATAAAAGTACATGAATTAAGACATACAAATGCAACTTTGATGTTACTTTCAGGTACTAACATAAAAGCTATTTCTGAAAGATTAGGACATGCAGATATAAAAATAACTATGAATAGATATTCTCACTTATTAGATGAAATGGACAAAGAAGCATCTGAAAATATAAGCAAAATACTATTCAAATAATGGTCAGTTTTATGTCAGTTGAATGTCAGTTAAAGTACTTTTTTTCCTATTTGTCAGTTAAATGTCAGTAATATATATAATAGGATATACTTATCAAGCCCTTAAAATCACTACAATTTAATAAAATTTATAATTATTTACTATTTGCTGTTGACATTGGTACTATACCATAGTTTATCATCTATATTAGTAATAAATAAAATTATTAATTAATAGTTTCATAATTTTTATAATAGCTTTACAAGGAGTGATAATAAATGGATACAAAAATATCTATAGACGAAAACATAAGTTTGGGCAAAAGGTTTTTTAAATACTTAGCTCCATCTGTAGTTGCAATGTGGGTTTTCTCATTGTATACAATGGTTGATGGAATATTTGTAAGTAAAGGAGTTGGAGAATTAGCCTTAGCTGCTGTTAATATATCTATGCCTTTTATTAATTTTATATTTGCAGTTTCTTTGTTATTTTCAACTGGTGCCTCTACTATAATTGCAATTTATCTGGGCAAAAAAGATATCAAATCTGCAAATGAAGTTTTTTCATTTAACTTAGTATCAATAATTATACTATCATTAATTATATTGGCAGTAACCTTTTTTAACTTAGATAGATTGGCACTATTTTTAGGTGCCACAGAATCTACAATTGGTATGGTTAAAGACTACCTAGGAATAATAATATTTTTTAATGGTTTCTTTATAGTTTCCTATTCTTTAGAAGTTATAATAAAAACTGATGGATTCCCAATATTGGCTACTGTTGGTGTTATAATATCAGCCCTTACAAACATCATACTAGATTATTTATTTGTAATAGAGTTTGGATGGGGCGTAAAGGGTGCTGGTATTGCGACTGGTTTGTCTCAAGTTTTTTCTACTGTTTTTTTCTTAATACACTTTTTGAGAAAAAACTCAACTTTGAATTTTTCTAAATTTAAGGTTAGTTTTAAGACACTTAGAAAAATTCTCTTTATAGGTTTCCCTGACTCAACTACTGAATTAAGTTGTGGTATAGTTGTTTTACTTTTTAACTTGAGCCTTACTAAATATATAGGAGAAAATGCTCTTATTTATTATAGTGTTATAAACTATATAAACACATTGGTTCTTATGACTATGATGGGTATAACTCAGGGTATGCAACCACTTACTAGTTTTTATTATGGTGCAGGCAACATCGATAATGTAAAGAAATTATTGAAGATGGGAGTAAAAGCTACAATAATAGCTTCAATAGCTGTATTTGCAATCTGTATGACTTTTTCAAAATCAATAGTTTCTCTGTTTATTCACCCAGAAGAGACTCTATTATTCAATGAAGGAGTTCGTGTATTTAAAATATTCTCTATATCATTCTTATTAGTTGGATTTAATGTAATAATTTCAGGATTCTTTGTTTCAGTAGAAAAACCATCAATTTCTACAGTTATATCTCTTGGTAGAGGACTTGTAATTGTCTCTCTAAGTTTAATTGTAATGATACTAATGTTTGGTGGTCAAGGAATATGGATGACTACTATTGTTTCTGAATTTATATGTCTTATTGCATCAATGATTTTCCTAAAGAAGAATTTTTCTACACTAGATTCTAGTCTAAAAAAAATAGCTTAAACAAAAGTAGAAATAATAATGTATAAAATAAAGAATACCTATTATACAATCTTGCAAACATCGATACTTTGCATACATTAAGATTGTATAATAGGTATTTTATTTATGTACTTATTTTATTTCTAAATAGCCATAACCATCTTTTATTACATTTCCTTTTACTTCATATTCTACAGGAGTTCTAAATACTGGTCCATCTACTACAAATGTATGATACTCTCCATGCTCTCCACATGGGTCTGAGCCTGTTTCTTTTATCTTTTTCACAAGTTCTCTAGTTAATTTTTTTCCTAAAAATTCCTCTCCTAAATACTTTAAGTTTACTTTTGTTATGACGCTACAAAATCCACTATCTATAAATTCATATACCAATTCCTCTCTGCTTTCTTGCCACAATGGTAGTTCTACCTTCATCCCAACTGCATCACATCTGTCAGAGTCCCATTTTTTGTGACTTTCTATATCTATATCTCCATATGCACATATTGTTGCTCCCATGTTTTTAGCTTTTATTAAAGCTCTCTCAAAACTCTCTTCATACCCTTCTACTCCACATTCAGCAACTAACAGAGGTAGTCCGATACTATCACTTACTTGTTTAAGCATCTTATGCTCTAAGTTATGAGTCCATGATTTTCCATGTTCTTCACTTATAGTTGTCAAGAGTGCCACAGGCTTATATCCTTTTTCCAACATTCTATTTAATGCTAATATACTATCTTTACCACCACTAAATGACATTACAAATTTTTCATCAGCCATTCCTAACACCTCTTTCTTTTAACTTTACTTACTATCCTAATTATACCAAATTTTTAAGTTATATAGCAAATTATATGGTATTTTAAATCATTAGTTTACTATAAAGAATGTACCTAAAATTAAAAGTATAACCCCTATGTATTTGTATAAATGCATTGTTTCTTGTCCCAAAATCACGCTATCAATAAAAAAGCCGATTAGAACCTGAGATACAAGTGTTAATATAAGTGTATTTGATACCCCTAAGTTTGGAATTGCTTTTACTGTAAAATATATTATTAGCCCTCCAAATACTCCTCCTAACAATAACTTATAATTAAAATCATTTAAAGATACTAAACATTTTAAATCCCCAGCAACTATTATGCTTGCTAAAAAAAATATTGCTCCTACAGTCAAACTTATAAATGTGGCAACCAATGCTGTTGTACTCTTACCTAGTTCTCCATTTATAAAAGCTTCAAGAGCAGTAGACCCACCTGCCAATAATGCAAATATTATTGCCCATAATTTTGTCATGGACAAACCTCCTCCTATATAATTCTATTAATAAGAGTTTATGATACAATCTATTAATTAATTACTAAGTAGAGTTTTATTTTTATACTATGTGGCTTTATTTGAATATAAATTTCTGTTATAATTGTTCTATTGATTTTGGAGGTGATTTTATGTATACAAATTTTAATATCAATTTTGATAACTTTAATAAAAAAGAAAATGCTACTAAATTTATGATAATGGGAGTGTTACTTGTTATATTGGGATTCTTGTGCATTACGTTTAAGACTCTAGGTATAAAATTAATCTCTTGGACTTTTGGTGTTGCACTTTTATTCTTTGCATATTTAAATCTTAAAAACATCAATGAGTTAAAAAGATATGCTGCTAAAGAAGAAATTAAACCGTCTACCAATGTTCAATGGATTCTAATAGTTACATGTATACTACTTTTTGTATTTCCTCAAAAAATACAGAGTATTTTCTCATTACTTTTGGGATTTTATTTAATTTTTAATCAGCTTGTAGTATTTGTAAATAGTAAAAATAATCCATATTCTAAGTTTACAACTTGGAATATAGTTAAAACTTTATTTGGTATATGCCTTATATTGTCACCACTATTTTTATCTAGATTTATAGTCTCAATAATGTCATTTTTCATAATATTATTTGGACTTGCTCTATTTTTTTCTGGAAACAAATCTAGAAAATATTAATTATTTTATTGCTTTATTTTACCTTACTTAAAATAGAATTTGTTTAAGTCACCTATTTGTGGTAATATGTTTTTTGTACAAATTTAATGTACAATTTTATTAGAAATAGGTGATTACTTTGGATAAATTTAAATATGCTTTTGATAATAAAAGATATCATACTTGGAATTACTACCTTAGAAATACATTTGGAGAAAAAGTCTTTAAAGTATCAATAAATGCAGGATTTACTTGCCCAAATATTGACGGAAGTATTGGCTATGGTGGTTGTACTTATTGCAGTAAAGAAGGTTCAGGCGACTTTGCTGGAAATCCTAAGGATAATCTTATTAATCAATTTTATAATATAAGAGAAATGATGTTAAAAAAATGGCCTCATGCTAAATATATTGGCTATTTTCAAGCTTATACAAATACTTATGCACCTCTTGAGATTTTAAAAGAGAAATATGAAACTATACTATCTCTTGATGATGTTATAGGTCTTTCAATCTCAACAAGGCCTGACTGTTTGCCAGATGATGTAGTCGATTATCTATCCGAACTTAATGAAAGAACTAATCTATGGGTTGAACTTGGACTTCAGACAATTCATGATTCTACATCTAAAATTATAAATAGAGGACATGATTATAAAGCATTTGTTGAAGGTGTTGAAAAATTAAAGGCTAAAAATATAAAAGTAGTTGTACACATTATAAATGGTCTACCTGGTGAAGATTATAATATGATGATGGAAACTGCTAAGGCAGTCGGCAAAATGAATGTAGATGGTATAAAAATACATCTATTACATGTTATAAAAGATACTCCGATGGAGAAAATGCTTCAAAATGGGATGTTAACTCTTATGAGCCAAGATGAATACATTAATCTTGTTTGTGACCAACTAGAAATATTACCTGAAACTATGATAATTCATAGACTTACTGGTGATGGTAAAAGAGATGAACTTGTTGGACCTTTATGGAGTTTAAAAAAATGGGAGATTTTAAATCAAATTGATGATACATTAAAATCTCGAAAGTCCTATCAGGGATGTAAATTTATTCAAGATTAAATAATGATTAACATATTAAATAGTGATTAAAGATAACATAATAACTATAGATATATTTATAGAAAATATAAATATATCTATAGTTATTTTATTCTATAGTTATTTTATTGTTCACAAATCAAATTTCATATTAAAAATTACAATAAAAAATACTCCTATACAAATGTACAAGGGCAAAATATATAGTCTTAAATACTTTCTGTTTTTTCAGTTTGTTTTAATTTATTAGACTTATAAAACATTTTTATTCCATCATAAGAAAGATTAAGTGCTATTACAGCTGATATCAACATTAGCATCACTCCAAACAGCTTTCCTATAGAAAAATTTTCTCCTAACATAGTGCCTCCAATTATAACAGAACCAACTAATTCTACTGATGCTACAACACCTGCAACAGATAGCTCTACACCTTTAGATATACCTGCTGCATAAAAAATATATGCAAGTGCTGCTGGAACAACTCCTAACATCAACATACAAGATAAAATATTTAAATCTTTAGCATAATTTAATATTTCCCATGGTCTAGCAGAAGGAATCATAAATATCGCTCCAAATAAAAAGCTGTAAACTAATATTGTTGAACTTGAAAATTCCTTTAAAGCATTCTTACTAATAGTTGGCATAAGTGCATACGCTATTGCAGATAATATTCCAAGTAATAAGCCCATAGTACTTAAGTTTTGAAAATTCAAACTTCCACCAGTTACTGCCATAATAGCACCAATAAAGCAAAAAATCAGCGAAAATATTTTACTTTTAGTAATACTCTCTTTATAAAAAAATTTTGAAAATACAGCTAAAAACAATGGCGATGTATACAATAAAACTGCTGATACAGATACACCTACAGTATCAATAGCTTTAAAGTAACATAAATTAAACATAGCTTGACATATAATTCCTATTATTACTGAATAAATAATTCCTTTTTTGTTTATTTTTAAAATATGTGGTGTTCTTATAGCTGAATAAACACCTAAAACTATAAATCCAAAAAATAATCTTGTAAATGCTACTTGTTCTGATGTCAGCCCATTTCCCATCAAAAACTTTCCAAACAACCCAAGTGTAGCCCATAAGATTCCTGCTGTTGCTATAAATACATACCCTTTACTTTTTTCTCCCATCTTAAATACCCCTCTACTATTATTTAGTCAATACACATCATTTTTATCAAGCAAAAAACATGCCACTTTTATTTTATTTATATCGACACTAAAAACTTAGAATTTGCAACAATATTACTAGTTTTTCAACTTTTCTATAGTAATTTCAAGTATATTTTAAGTTGATTTAGACTCGTTTTAACTGTAAAATAAGTTATATATAACTTATTTAAAGTTAAAATAGACTGAAATTTATGTATTATATAAAGATTATACTTTTAATTATATTTAATAAATTAAACCTATTTTAATATATCATTAAAAATTTAGGGGGGAAATAGGGAAAATGAATTTAGATTTAGAGTTTTATAAAAAAATATTAGAGGCTTCTCATGATGAAATATGTGCATCTGATGATAAAGGTATAATAATATATTGTAATAAGGCATTTGAAGAAAATTATGGTCTAAAAAAAGAGGATATTTTAGGGAAAAACGTTTCTTTCTTAGAAGAATCTGGATATTCAACAAAAAGCCCCATACCAGTGGTATTGAGAACAAAGTCTAAATTTTCACTTGAACAAGATACTCAAACAGGAAAAAAACTTATTATAACTGCAAGCCCTGTATTTGATGAAAACGGCGAGCTAGAATTCACTGTTGAAAATTGTAGAGATATAACTGAACTTAATAATATAAAAAATAAACTTGAAGACACAAAAAAACAAGTGAAAAAATACAAATCTGAGGTGGAAACACTATATAGAACAGCTCTTAGGATTGAAGACACAGTAATTATGGATGGTGTAGTCATGAGACCTATTATGAATACAGTCAACCATGTTTCTAAAACTGATGTAAGTGTACTATTATTAGGAGAATCTGGAACAGGAAAGAGTTCACTTGCTAGATATATACATCACAACAGCAACAGGGCAAGCGGTCCATTTATAACTATAAACTGTGCAACCATATCTCCACAACTACTTGAATCTGAACTTTTTGGATATACTTCAGGTGCTTTTACAGGTGCAAGTACCAAAGGTAAAGTTGGTCTTGTAGAATTGGCTAATGGAGGAACTCTTTTTTTAGACGAAATAGGTGATATACCACAAAATCTACAGGCAAAATTTTTACAATTGATACAAGATAGGACTTTTACTCCTGTTGGAAGTTTAAAAAATAAAAAAGTTGACATAAGAATTATATCTGCTACAAATGCTGACTTAATTTCTAAAGTAAAAGAAAAAAAATTTAGAGAAGATTTATATTATAGATTAAATGTTATAGAAATAAAACTCCCTCCACTTAGAGAAAGAAAAGATAATTTAGTAGAGATTATAAAATATTATTTTAATAGATATTCAAGTGACTTTAATCTAAACAAGACAATTTCAAAAGAAGCTATAAATATTATTGCAAACTACAGATTTCCAGGTAATATAAGAGAGTTACAGAATATAATTCAAAAAATCTTACTTACTTGTAGAGATAATCATATAACAACAGACGATTTACCAAATATACTCACTAAAAATGTAAATACTGTCAATAGTGGAAATAATTTTCCAACATATACAACTGACGTAGATAATTCTCTACCTATTGATTATAAAAACAAAAACTTTAACACTTTAATTATGGAGTATGAAAAAAATGTAATTTTAGATGCTTATGAAAAATTGGGCAGTTCTTATAAAGTAGCTAGACTCCTTGAAATTTCCCAATCTAAAGCTAATAGACTGATTAGAAAGTATACTAATACTTAATTTTAAATTTGATAAATAAAAACTTAACATTATTTACATATTGTAAATTTCGCCAATTACTGGTATTATGAATATGGTTGAAATTATTTAAATAAATGTGATTGACTTAATTTCATATATTTACCATTAAACTTTTATCATAAATATCATATCATAATAATATATTTAATAAGTCTAATAAACTATACGAGGTGTAAATATGTTAATGAATACCCATTTTATTATGGCAAAATCGATACTTAATAATATAGATGAAAATAAAACATTCTTTATAAGCGAAAAAAATTTTATATATGGTAATATAAAACCAGATGCTTTTTCTAAATACAAATTAAAAAAACATTATATGGATGAATCATTTAATATGGTTGCTTCTAAAATAAAATATCTGTGCAGTCTTACTATAGACAGCGTTTCTAAATATTTTTCAGTAAGTAGACTTAGTCAAGAGCTTGGTGTTATCTGCCACTTTTTATGCGATTTTTTCTGCTTAGCTCATAGTGAACGCTGGGAATTTAAGCATAGTTTGAACAAACATGTCACTTATGAAAGAGAACTTGGAGCATTTGCAAAGGATGTTGATTTATCTAAAATTAAAGGTAGTACTATAAATAACGGATTTGAAAAATTTTTTGTTAAACTTTACAATGAATACAAAAATAAAAGCGACTATATGAATGATTTAAAATTTTCAGCATATACTTGCAATAGTGTTATAAATTATATATTAGATTCTATTTTAGCTAATACAATAAAATCATACCATATAGCAAATTGTGGTTAACTTAAGAATTTTAAACTGACAATTAATACAATCAAAATGACTGCTCTACAGAATATAAAATCTAGTTTTATAATTCTCTTGAACAGTCATTTTTTATACTGAATAGGTAATACCTTATAAAATTTATTACTTAGTAAATCAACATACAAAAATAACTTACTAGTTTTTTATTACTTAACATCAATCTTATATCTAATTATTTATTTTTATTATAGCATCTATAGCACTTTTTACACTATCTACTACATAATTTGCACTTTGTTTTACTTCTTCTCTTGCCTTTGACATTACAAAACTGTATTTAAAACCTTCTAACATACAAATATCATTTGGAGAATCTCCAATAGTAGCAACTTCATCTGGATTTACATTCAGAGTTTTTATTACATGTTCTATACTACCTCTTTTTGATACACTTTTAGGAACTATGTTTAAAGTATAAGTACTAGAAAAATATATTTCCAACACTTCCCTAAACTCACGTTTTAAATATAACTCTATTCTAGACAACTCTTCTAAATTTTCAGAGCATATACCAATATTACCTATAAGATTATCAAAACTATCTCTTTTCTCAAAATCAGGGTCCACTATAAAATCACTAGAATAATGTCTAAAAGCTGTCGTATCACTATCTACAATTACATCTCCTTTATATTTAAAATACAATTGTGCATCAGTTGATTCAAATCTATCAATAACTTTTTTTACTAATTTATCATCTATAGTTTGCTTAAAAATCACATTATAATCTTTATCATGTATAAATGCGCCATTTTCACATATATAATAGCCATTCATATCTAAGCTCCCTTCAATAATATCACGAGCTTGTTTAAAAACCCTACCTGTAGCAACATTAAACTGTACTCCGCTTTTTTCTATTTCCTCAATTGCTGCTATGTCCTCTTTTGTTATAGCTCCATTTTCATATAAAGTTCCATCTAAATCACAAAATATATGTTTTATCATAAATTAAAAGCCTCCAAAAATGATTTTATATTATATCAATACTTTAAATATACCCAATATCATAATAATTTAAAGTTTTTCTAATTGTATTCTCAGTTCATTAAGTAAATCTCTAGTAGCTCTTAATCTTATCTTTCTTCTATCTCCATTAAATATATTTTTCTTCACTATTGTTTTTCCATTTATATATATTGCAGTATAAACAAGTCCTACAGGCTTTTCCTCGGTCCCTCCACCAGGTCCAGCTACTCCAGTTGTAGATATGCCTATATTAGCTCCAAACCCTTTAGCAATGCCCTCAGCCATTTCTATTGCTGTTTGCTCACTTACTGCTCCAAAGTCTTCTAAAGTTTCTTTTTTTACTCCCAATCTTTTCATTTTGGATTCATTAGAATATGTTACACATCCTTCAAGAAATACAGAAGATATTCCTGGATAGTTTATAAGAGATGAAGATACCAAACCTCCAGTACAAGATTCAGCCACTGCTATTGTTAAGTTTTTTTCTACAAGAAGCTTAGAAACAGCATCCTCTAATGCAGACTCTCCTTCAGATACTGAAATATCTCCTTCAGTATATACATATTTCCCTACTCTATCCTTTATCTTTTCTTCTACTGGTTTTATCAATTCAAAAGCTAGTTCTTCATTTTCAGCTTTTGCAGTTATTCTTATTGTAACTTCTAATTCCTTTGCATACAAAGCAACTGTTGGATTAGTTTGCTCATCAATTATATCTAAAATTTCCAATTCTAGATTTGACTCACCTATTCCATACAATCTTAAAGTTTTTGATACTAGCATTTCCTTTGTAAATTGTTGTAGGTAAGGTTTGACACTCTCATTAAACATTGCCTTCATTTCTCTTGGAGGTCCAGGTAGTACTATTATACTTTTATCATCTTTCTTTAAAATTGCTCCTGGTGCTGTTCCATTATTATTTTTTAATACTATAGCATCCTTTGGAAAATATACCTGTTTCATATTATTTTCAGCCATTTTCTTTCCTGTTTTAACAAAGAATGATTCTAAGACTTCTAATGATGGTTTATGTAATTCTAATTCTTGTCCAAAATACTCTGCTGCAGTTTCTTTTGTCATATCATCACCAGTTGGTCCAAGACCTCCTGTAGTAATTACTAAATCACTTCTTTTTAAGCTTTCATCAAAACATTCTAAGAGTCTCTGCTTATTGTCTCCAACTGTACTTTGATGATATACTTCTATTCCCAATGCTGCAAGTTCTTTAGCTAAAAATTGAGAATTCGTATTTACTATATCTCCCAACAATATCTCTGTTCCTACACTTATTATTTCTGCTTTCAAATTTTATCACTCCTTGATTTATAGCCATTAAGACTAGTCTTAAGTTCATACCACTAATTTTAGCAAAAATAAGAACATAAATAAAGTTAAAAAATCATTCAACTCTATCTGTAAGTTAGATTATCACTCTAAAACCACACATAATATAAACTTAGCATATAGTGGTACTTTCATCATCAACCATTAATTCATATAATTAAGTAAGTAAATTAAAAAATTTAATTTAAAAATAATAAAATTTAAAATAGGAGTGTATAATATGAAAATAGCAGTTATAATGGGTGGAATATCATCAGAGAGAGAAGTTTCTTTAAATTCAGGAAAAGAAATATATAATAACCTTGATAAAAGTAAATACGATGTTGTAAAGGTAATAATAGATGATAAAAGAGATATATTTACAAAAATACCAGAAGATACAGATTTTGCAGTACTAGCACTACATGGAAAATTTGGTGAAGATGGATGCATTCAATCAGTACTTGAGACTATGGATATACCATATTCTGGATGTGGACCTCTTTGTAGTGGAATGTGTATGGACAAAAATATCACTAAAAAAATGCTTAGAGATTCAGACCTTCCTACTGCTCCATGGGCTTTAGTAAAATCAGTTGATGAAATAAATTATGATGAGATAGATAAAATAGGATATCCAGTATTTATAAAACCAAATTCAGGAGGTTCAAGTGTTGCTACATTCTTTATTCATTCCAAAAATGAAGTTGAAGAAGCAGTTCGTAAAGGTTTAGAGGTTGATGAGTTTGTAATGATTGAAAAATATATACCAGGTGGAGAATATACTTCATTTATATTAAATGGCGAAGTATTTCCTACTATATCTATAAAATCAGACTCAGGATTCTTTGATTATGAAGCTAAGTACTCACTTGAAAAAGGAGCAAAAGAAGAAGTTGTTTATTTAGATGATGAACTCCAAAAAAGAGTAAATGAGATTTCTGAGACTTGTTGGAAAATTTTTAATTGCAAAGCATATGTAAGAGTTGATATGATTATAAGTGAAGGTATTCCTTATGTTCTTGAGCTAAATACTCTTCCTGGCATGACTAAAACTAGTTTAATACCTAGAAGTGCTGCTGCTAAAGGTCTTGAGTATAGCCAATTATTAGATAAACTTATAGAATACTCTTTAAATTAGATAATACAATTTGAGGTGGTAATTTGATATTTTCAAATCTAAGATTAAATGATAGTGAACCAATTTATATACAAATTAAAAATTATATAAGTGATATGATATCAAAAGGATTAATTCCAGACAATAGTAAGCTCCCTTCTACAAGGGAGCTTAGTCAGCTTTTACAAGTTAGTAGAAATTCCATAGTCTTAACTTATGAAGAACTAAAATCAGAAGGCTTAATCTACTCTGTTTCAGGAAAAGGTACATTTGTTAATTCAAAAAATAAATCTTCGAACACTACATGGTCTTTAAATTGGGATTGTTTAGAGAATACATACTCTAAAAAAGCTAATGAATTAGATATTATAAAAAGTGAAATACCTTGGAGCTCTAACCTAATATCATTTAAAAGTATATCTCCCGATGGAGATTTATTTGATATGGAGGAATTAAAAAAATCTTTTTTAAATAGAATCTCATTAGAAGGTCACAAACTACTTAACTATGGATATGCACAAGGTTATAAACCTCTTATTGACTATTTGCTGGAATATATGACAAATAAGGGGGTTGATATTAATAACAAAGATATATTAATTACAAATGGATTTACAGAAGGCTTTGATATTATTATGTCCTCTTTCACTCAAGAAAAAGACTATATAATCTGTGAAAATCCTACTCACAACACAGCTATAAAAATTATGAAGTCACACAATCTCAATATTTTAGGTGTGGATATATGTGAAAATGGTTTAGATTTCAATATTCTCGAAAATCGTTTAATTGAGTACAAAAATAAAATAAAATTTGCATATATTACTCCTTCTTATCATAATCCAACGGGAATTGTAATGACTCCTGAAAATAGATATAGATTCTATAACCTTATGAAAAAATACAATATAGCAATTATAGAAGATGGCTTTAATGAAGAGTTACTCTACAATAGTTCTCATATATTTCCCATCTGCTCTCTTGATAATATGAATAATGGCGTTGTGTATATTGGTAGTTTTTCAAAAATTTTATTTCCTGGAATGAGGATTGGATGGATATTTGCAGATAAAAAAGTTATAGATAAGTTAGAAAGTGTAAAAAGGTGCAGAAATATACATGTATCTTTTTTAGACCAAGGTATTTTATTTGATTATTTAAGTAATGGGGGATTTGAAAAATACGTAAAAAAAATACGTAAATTCTATGGGGATAAATTTAACTTCGCCTATGAATGTGTAAAAAAATATATACAAACGGAATATATCTTAGGTGATGGTGGCTTGCATATATTTATAAAGCTTAAGAATATAGATACTAGAAAGTTACTAGAAAAATGTTATAAAAAAAATGTTATCTTCATGCCTGGAGATTTATTCTTTACAGATGGCTCTGGTTCTGACACTTTAAGACTTGGATTTTCGAGACTCTCTTTTGAGGATATTGAAACTGGTATAAAAATAATAGGAGAAACTATATATGAAATGTCCTAGGTTAACTAAATATTGTTAGCCTAGTTTATTTTTATGAGGTATAATATATATAGTTTATATGAATCTAACATGGGGGATAATATGAGTAAAAAGTCAAAACGAAAGAAGATTAATAAATTAAAACTAACAATTGTAATAACTGTATTATTTCTTGCCTTACTATCTATATATGAGATATTTTTCTCTAAATCCAACAAAAAAGATAATATAAAAAGTCAAGAAACTATGCAAGATAAAAATAATACAACAGATGATTCTAAAAATAATCAAAACTCTACTAAAAAGCAGGAAGATAACAATATTAAGCCTACTTTTTCATCTTCTTCAATACCAGATAATATAAAAAACAAAATGATTGGTAAATCTATGCCTTCTGATGAACCTATAAGCTTTGATAGTTTATCTTACTTGAAACTTACCTACTACGGATTTGATGAAAAAACTCATCAAGGTGAAATGATAGTAAATAGTGAACTAGCTCCAGAAGTTGTCGATATTTTTAAAGAATTATATGAAAAAAAATATCCAATTGAAAAAATTAAATTAATAGATGATTATGACGCTGTAGATGAAAAATCTATGTCTGATAATAATACATCTGCATTTTGTTATAGAACTGTAGCTGGTACAAATACTGTCTCAAATCATGGTAAAGGACGAGCCATAGATATAAATCCATTGCAAAACCCACATGTTTCTGGAGACAATATTAGCCCTAAGGTAAGCACTGTTTATGCAGATAGGTCTACTTTAAAATTTGGAATGATAAAAAAGGGTGATGATTGTTATAATGCTTTTGTAAGCAGAGGTTGGAGTTGGGGCGGATATTGGAAAAACCCAGATTACCAACATTTTGAAAAATAATAGATTAGAAATAAAGGTGAATTATATGAATTTAATGACATTGGAAAACATAAGTAAAAGCTATTCTGAAAAAAAATTACTTGAAAATATATCTCTTGGTATCAATGATGGAGAAAAAATAGGACTTATTGGTGTAAATGGTACTGGTAAATCTACTTTACTTAAAATTATTGCAGGAGCTGAAGAAAGTGAAACTGGCAATATAACAAAGGCTAATGGTACTAGAGTAGAATATCTTCCTCAAAACCCAACTTATAATGAAAATTCAACTGTTCTAGAACAAGTATTTAATGGGACTTCAGAAGAATTAAAACTACTTGGTAAGTATCAAGAAACTTTAGAAAAACTTAATTCTAATTTTACAGATGAACTAAATAAAAAGTTATTATCTATACATGAGAAGATAGATGCTTTAAATCTTTGGGATTTAGAAAGTGAAGCCAAATCTGTACTTACTAAGCTTGGTATAAATGATTTTAATCAAAAAATAATAGAGCTTTCTGGTGGTCAAAGAAAAAGAGTTTCTCTAGCCTCAGCTCTTATTACTCCTTGTGAGCTTTTAATACTAGATGAACCAACAAACCATCTAGATAATGATACCATCGATTGGCTTGAAGAATACCTAAATTCAAGAAAAGGTTCATTGCTTATGATAACTCATGATAGATATTTTTTAGACCGTGTTACAAATAGAATAATTGAATTAGATAAAGGTAGATTATTTAGCTATGATGGTAATTATTCAATATTTTTAGAAAAGAAAATGGAAAGACTTACATTAGAATCAAGTATGGAAGATAAACGACAGAATTTAATTAGAACAGAGCTTGCTTGGGTTAGACGTGGAGCTCAAGCTCGTAGTACAAAACAAAAAGCTCGTCTACAAAGATTTGATGAACTCGTAAATAGAGACTCTTTCAAACTTGATGAAAATATCGATATATCTGTTGCCTCAAGTAGACTTGGAAATAAAATAATAGAAATACACAATATATCTAAATCTTTTGAAGAAAATACAGTCATAGATAGCTTAGAATATACTTTAGCACGTACAGATAGAATTGGTATAATAGGTAAAAATGGTATGGGTAAATCAACTCTAATAAACATAATAAATGGGAAATTGGCCCCTGATAGTGGATATATCTCAATTGGAGAAACTGTAAAAATAGGTTGCTTTTCTCAAGATGATTCTCATATGGACATTAATATAAGGGCTATAGACTATGTAAAAGAAGCTAGCGATTATATAGAAACTTCTGATGGTACTAGGATTACAGCTTCTCAAATGTGTGAAAGATTCCTTTTTAATGGTACTATGCAGTATACTTTGATAGGTAAACTATCTGGTGGTGAAAGAAGAAGACTACACCTTCTTAGAATTCTTATGACAGCTCCTAATGTACTTCTTTTGGATGAGCCTACAAACGACTTAGATATTGAAACACTAAAAATATTAGAGGAATATCTTGATGAATTTAAAGGTGTAGTAATTACAGTATCACATGATAGATACTTCCTAGATAGAATCTGTAATAAAATATTCGCATATGAAGGAAATGGAAAAATTCATATTTATACAGGTAATTATAGTGACTATCTTATTTATAGAGAAATTCAAGGAATTGAATTTGAAGAGTCTAAAAAAGAATCACTTAAAAATGATGATTCAACTACTCCAAAAAAAGAAAAACCTAAAAATGATAAAAAACTTAAATTCTCATATAATGAGCAAAGAGAGTTTGAAAATATTGATTCTGACATAGAAAAACTTGAATCTAAAATTGCAAAACTTGATGAAAGTACTTCAAAATTTGCAACTGATTTTACTAAACTTCAAGAAATTTTAGATGAAAAATCAAAACTGGAAAAAGAACTTGAGTACAAATATGAAAGATGGGAATATCTAAATAATTTAGCTGACGAAATAGCTAATAATAAATAATATTAAAATATCTAAGTTTAGTGACCTTTACTTTAAGTTTATAAGTTATAAATATTTAAAAGAGCTATATGTCTTTAAAAACATATAGCTCTTTTATAACTATCTTCTAATTTTTATATTCAGATATATCCTATAATAATTCTTTCTTATATGTCTATATCCATTCTTTCAACATAGTGACAATTGACATCAATATGATTTAAAAAAACCAACAACCTTTCATAAAGTGGATGAGATTCTTCTCCATATTTGGATTCTAAGTTTTCACCTATTTCTCTAACAGTCTTTTGACCATCAATTTGTAAAAATACGAAACTAGAATATTCATCTAGCTCTATTTTTTTATATTTAGGTATTCTAGCTTTTAACTTTCTAAAAAATCTTTGAATCTTATGGTCCTGTTTTTCAAGTATAGTTACAATACTATTTTCATCTACTTCATATTCAAGTCCATCAGTAATTTTAAATACAATATCTAAAACATCATTACTCTTGCTCATTATTTTTTACTTTAGATAAAATAATAGGTAATGCTGTAAGTACAACTAGAACTACTAGTAAAGCAATTGCCATTGAATTTGTCGCAGCAAATCCACTTGGTACTTTTGGAGTTATAACTCCAGTTACTTGTAATATTATACCTATTAAACCAATGATAGATCCACCTGCAACAAGACCAGAAGATAAACTTATACCATTAGAAACTTTAGCTTCTTTTTCTTTTTCAGATTTAGATACTAATTCAACAAATAGACGAATTAATGCTCCAACTAATATTATAGAAGTTGTTGCTATTGGTAAATAGAATCCTATAGCTATAGTCATTATTGGTAATTTTAATGCATATAACACAATTGCCATAAATACTCCAACAATAATCATAACCCAAGGTAAACTACCTGACATAATACCAGAAGTTAATGTTGACATTAAGTTTGCTTGTGGTAATGCAAATTGTACATTATCACCAGTAGCTTTAAGTTGGTCAGAAAGTAATAAGATTACTCCTACAACAACTATAACACCAACTATACTTGCAATTGTGAAGTAACGTTGCATTTCGTTTTTACTACCACCAATGATGTAAGTTACTTTTTGAGATTGAGTATATCCTCCAGCTATAGCAATAGCAACAACTATAAATGACCCAAATAAAAGTAATGATTTATTAGCTTCTAAATCAGTCCATCCCATTACAACAAATACTAATGTTACAATAACTAAAGAAGCTATAGTCATACCAGAAACTGGAAGATTTGATGTTCCTATTGTTCCTGTTAAACGTCCAGCTACTATGACGAATAATAAAGATAATAAAAGAGATATGATAGCTCCAATAATTGCCATAGCAATGTTACCAGAAATTAAGAACGCTGCTAAGAATCCAACTACTACTCCACCTAATAAAAGTATCATTTGTATAGATGAACCTTCTTCTGCATCTCCAGTACTTGATTTAGCTTTAAGTGTTTCTTTTATAGAAGCGATTATAGTTGGAATAAGTTTTATTGCACCAATAATACCTCCACAAAGCATCATACCAGCACCTATATATTTTACATAACTACTAGATATAGCTCCAACATCCATTTGATTAAGAGGCATCGCAGGATTATTCCATACCATAGCTCCATCTTTAGCCATATCAGTAAAGTAACCTATTAAAGGTGCAATACCAAAGTTTGATAAGATACTTCCTGCAAACATTGTTAAAGAAACTTCAAGTCCTACTATAAACCCAATTCCTAAAAGTAGAGGGTTTACTTCAATATCAAATTTCCATTTGTAGAATTTACTTCCTACAAGACTCATTACATTGTTTGCTACATTTAAAAATGAACCAGTTAATACAGTGATAAATCCACTTATTACAAATCCAATTCCCATGTATTTAATTGAGTCTCCACCAGCCTCTGAAGCAACAAGTGTTTCAGATATAGCCATTGATTCTGGGTACATAAGTTTACCATGTTCTTCAACTATTAAATAATTGTGAACTATTGCTGCAACTCCTATACCAAAGAAAACACCACCAACTCCAACAGCTAAGCCTTCTAAAAATGTAATTTGGCTTCCAATTAAGATAACTGCTGGTAATACGAAAATGAATCCACTTGCAACAGATTCTCCACCACTTGACATACCTTGGATTAAATTCTTACCAAGAATACCCTTTTGACGAGCAAATGCTCCAACAAAAGCAGAACCTATTATAGCTCCTGGAATACCTGCTGCAACTGTAAGACCAGCTTTCATTCCAGAATAAGTTGTAGATGCGGCAAAAATGGCAGCTAAAATAATACCGATAATCAGTACAGCTACATTTCCACCGGTTCTGGACTTATCTGTGATGTATGGAACGTAATCTTTTCCACTAACCTCACCATAAGCTCCCTTAGGTAATTTTTTGTTCATAAAATTTTCACCCCTTTTCAGTTTGTATATATTATAACATATATACATATAAAACTTAACTTTTTATTATTTTACAAATAGCGAGTAAAAACTATTAAAATTTAATACCATATTATTAATTTCTACTTTTAGATATTTTTATGCTAATTTTCTTTTTATTTTTCGATTATACTAAAAATAATTAAGATAAAAAGTAAAAAAAAATTTTATATTAAAATTAAATTTGTTATAAAAACACTTTAAAACACGGAAAAGTATAAAAAATACAATAATCATCCCTATAAACAGATTTTCACCACAGTAAAAATGTACAGAAAATTCTTTCTTTTATGTCAATTGATTAATTCTTAAAAATAGGTGTCATAAAGAAATTTTTATAGTCCCTTTATAACACCTGTCATAATACAAAATCACTCTGGCAATGCCCTTTTATTTACTTTTCCAATTGGGGTAACTGGTATTTTATCTATCCTCATTATTATCGTTGGAATCATATATGGAGGTAAATGCTCATTTAAATATTCTCTAACTGTTATGTCATTTATTTTTTCGCTATCATTATCATCAATCACATAATATGCACATATATACATATCTCCGTCCTCATTTGTTCTTGATATACAGACAACACTTTTAATTTCTGCAATATTGTTTATTATGTTTTCAATCTCATACAACTCTATTCTAAATTCATCAATTTTTACTTGATTATCCATCCTACCAATATAATCTAAGTTTCCATCATCTAACCATCTTACCAAATCACCAGTCCTATACATTAATTTATTGTGTTCACAAGTTTTGTAAGGATTTTCTACAAATACTTGCTCTGTTAACCCTTTTTTATTTAAATAGCCTCTTGATATTTGGATTCCTGATAAACAGAGTTCTCCTGGAACTCCAATTGGACATAGTTTATTTTTTTTATCTAATACATATGCATAAGTATTAAAGATTGGCTTACCTATTGGTATTTTCCCATACTCTTTATCCACATGAAAAGAAGTTGATACAACAGTAAATTCTGTTGGTCCATACTCATTATATAACTCATAGTTACGTTTTCTATATCCTTTTAATCTTTCTCCTCCAGTCTGCACAACCCTAAGTGAACTATTGTTACAGTTTTGTATAAATAATCTTGCAAACGCTGTTGGTAATGCTAATATAGTTATATCATTTTCCTCACAATACTCATTTACTGTATATTCATCAAATTTTGCTTCTTCTGGCATAATGTTTATTGAAGCACCCATCAATAGATATGGAAATAGTTGTTTCATTACAGCATCAAAACTAAAACTTAAATATATTCCACATCTATCATTTTCTGTAGCACTTATAGCTTCTATACTATAATAACACATGTTTACTAAACTCTTATGCTCTATAGCTATAGTCTTTGGCCTACCAGTTGACCCTGATGTAGATATTGTATATGCACAGTTTGATGGTGTTATTTTTTCAGTTAAGTCATATCTGTTTTTAAATATGTCTTCATCATTTATATCAATTACTATTGTGTTTTCATTTATAACCTTACATCTAAGTTCGTCTGTAGTTATTACTACTTTTGCATTACTGTCTTCAAGAAGGTAATTTAATCTTTCTTCTGGATTACTTGTGTCTATCGGAAAGAATGCTCCTCCTGATTTCATAATTCCTATGGCTGTAACAATTATATTAATGTCTCTTGGCAACATTACAGCTACTATATCTTCACTTTTTACCCCTATATGATTTAAATAACCTGCAAGTCTATCAGTTAATTCATCAAGTTCTCTATATGTCAAATTTCTATTTTCATCTCTAGCACCTACATTATTAGGTGTTCTCTCAACTTGTTCCCTAAATAAATCAATATAACTTCTGTCATATGGTATCTCACATTTATTATCATTAAAATCTTTCAATAATATTCTTTCTTCTTTTTTACATACAAATTCCAAATCTTCTATTAAAATATTGTTATTCCTTATTATCTGTTCTATTATATAATCAAATTGATTTAATATTCTTCTAATAGTTTCTCTTTTATATATAGATGGCTTATATTTTATTTTTATTTTTAATGCCCTTTTAGTATAAACTATTACAGATAAATCATATCCTTTTTTTTCTATGTCATAGTCATATGATAAATCAAAACTTTTAGCTACAAATATTGTATTTATAAGTTTAGTGTTCAAATGATTTTTATTCTCTATATCTGATAGTAAATAATATCCATATTCTAAAGACCTACTCCATTGCCTTTTCAATTTTTTTACAACATCTATAAATTTTTCGCTTTGTCTAACCTTAACTCTTATTGGAATTATATTTATTGTTTTTCCAAAAACTACATCATCTTCATATGTATACTTTTGTAATATCAGTCCATAGATAGTTTCTATAATAGAACTTATGCTTATATTATTCATTTTAGAATACTGAATTAATTTTTCATGTTTTTCAATATCAATCTTAAAAATTTCATCTACAACTTCGTCAGAACAATCTTTATAAAAAAAATCATTTGGAATTTTTGCTAGATTGGTATAATCATCTAGCAAATCCATCCAATAATTCATAGCTCGTTCTAAATTAACTTCATACATATCAAAATTCCCCCTTACTACTAAATCTATAGAAAAAATTCTTTTGGAATTTTATTTTTTTAAGTACAGAAATATATTAATAATACATATGCAAGCTCTAAACACATGAGCTTGCATAAACTTATACTTATATATTATGACTATTAAATTCGTAATATTTATAATGTTTAAAATATATTATAACACATATATGATTTTATTTTCTTACATTTATATAATATATAAATTGTTATTTAATTAATGTATAATTATATTGTTTAGAATATGATATATTATATTAATTAAAATTTTATAAGAAGAAGTTATATTTATTGAAAGGAGTTTTACAAATGAACATTTATGCTCACAGAGGTTTTAGTGGAAAATATCCAGAAAACACTATTCTCGCTTTTAAAAAATGCTTAGATATGGATATATACGGAATAGAACTTGATGTTCACAAGACTAAAGATGGAAAAGTTGTAGTTATTCATGATGAAACAGTCGATAGAACTTTTAATGGACATGGTTTTGTAAAAGACCTTACTTTAAGAAAACTAAAAACCTTAAACTCATCCTTTGAAGGTTACCAAAACAATAAAGAATGTAAAATTCCAACTTTAGAAGAAGTATTAATTTTAATTTCGCCTACAGACTTAATCTTAAATATAGAACTAAAAACTGACAAAGTAAATTACACTAACATAGAAAAGGATGTTTTGAAACTTATTTTAAAATACAATATGAAAAATAGAGTTCTTATATCTAGTTTTAATAGTAATAGCTTAAAAAATTTTCATAAATTAGACCCCAGTATAAAAACAGCTTTATTGTGCTACTTGCCCATAAACAATGTAGTTGAATTTGCTAAATTTCTAGGAAATAGCTATCTTCATCCTCCTTTAATTCTAGTAAATGAATCTCTAGTTGAACTTTGTCACAAAAACTTACTAGGTGTCAATGTATATACTGTAAACGAAGAAGAAGATATGCTACACTGCCTAGCCCTTAATGTAGATGGTATTTTTACTAACTATCCAGATATAGCTTTAAAACTTTTACAATCAAAGCAATACAGCTAGTTATATAGTAGTTTATACTCCTTGACTTTTATATGATTAATATGTACAATTTTATTAAATTTAGCTTGGAGGTATACTTATGGATAACTTATTAAATGAACTTGAAGCTTTAAAAAGTAATTTAGATAATTTACCAATAGAAAAAATAGAAAATTACGATTTGAGTAAGACAGCTTTATTTATAATTGATGTAAATAATGGTTTTGCAAAACAAGGTGCCTTATACTCCCCTAGAGTAGAATCTTTGATAAAGCCAATTGAAATTTTCACAAAAAAAATATCAAATAAACTAAATAAAGTAATTGCATTTACTGATTGTCATACCCCCAAATCTATAGAACTTTTAAGTTATCCAGTTCACTGTTTAGAAAATGATGTGGAAAGTGAATTGGTTGATGAACTTAAATCTATAGAAAATCTACAAGTTCTACCTAAAAACTCTACTAACGGATTTTTCGCACTAGAAAATCTGAACTTTGATGGTATAGATAATATAATTATAGTTGGTGATTGCACAGATATATGTATATATCAATTTGCAATAACACTAAAATCTTATTTTAATCAATATGATATGAAAAAAAACATAGTTGTTCCTATGAATTTAGTAGACACTTATGACATTCCCAATGTTCATCCTGCGGAGATTTTAAACCTAGTATTTTTTAATAGTATGCTTCAAAATGGAGTTAATGTATTAAAAGAAATTCGTTTATAATAAATACTTTATATATTTGTATAGAGATACAGTTTTGATAATAAGATTATTCTATACAAATATTACTTAATACAATTAATTTAACATAACTAAAGTATGTAAATATAGAAATCGCAATTTAAATGTTCTTCTACATGTCTTCTGTAAGAGAAATTAAATTGCGATTTCTATTTTTTACATAATACTAATCAACTATACTGCTTCAATAGTTAAATTTATTTTTTAATAATCGTATTTATTTGTAGTTTCACACATAACTACTTTTATCTTTTTATTAAACATATTCTTATATTCTAATAAAAACTCATTTAATTCTGAGTCCATAAGATTTATTTTTTTATCACTACAAAGCATTATTTTTTCTTGATCTATTATTACATTAATATCATTTAAATCATTTTTTATGAATGTTGTTATACAACTCTTAGGTTGAATTTTTTCACCATATTTCTCATAAAATCCTGCACTCTTTTTAAACGATTCTAAATCTTCTGTAGATACTTTGCTGGAAGTATTATTACTCATAAAACCTGCTGTAGAAGGGTCGATTCCAAAGTTTCTAAGTTGTTTTTCTACTTCTTCAGTGTCCATACCATATCTTTCCATGAACTGTTTTTGTATTTTCATAAACTTTTCTTGAGATATGTCATTATCTTTCATATAATCAAATATTTTTCTTGAAAATTCAGCCATCGACATCTTTCCATCCATAACAGAAAAATATAAGTTATATATGTATTGCTCAAATTTATCTACATCAGAATCTTTAACTTTGTTTTTTAATTCGTTAAAGTCAATTATTCTATCATCAGACATTTTTTATCCTCCTAGCTAAATTTTTACTTGTATAAGATTATACCATACTTCTAATATATTTATATACACACTATTTTTTTAATTTAACCATTTTTTCTGTTGCATCTAATTCACACATTCTTCCTAAAGGAATAGTTATCATTGGTATACAGTGCCCAGATTGTAGATTATATATAGCTGGCTTATTAACCTTCTGTGCAAATTCCTCCAATAGTTCTATTAAATCATCTTCTTTGATACAGTTTTTAAAATCTCCAAAAATTATACCATTACATTCATCCAGTTTTCCTAAAGAATACAATTGAGTTAACATCCTGTCTAATTTATATTGACATTCTCCAATTTCTTCAATAAATAAAATTTTATCCTTTGCATCTATTTCATATTTAGTTCCTATTGTAGAAATTATTAGAGATAAGTTTCCTCCCATTATTATTCCCTCTGCTTTGCCTTCACATACAGTATAAATCTTTTCTTCTTTTGGATTTTCTAAATATAGCTCATCTTTAAATTCTAAAGCATCTACTAGAGATTTATAAGTAAATTCATCCCATTTTGCTACATCTGCTGCCATTATTCCATGATATGGTAAAAGACCACAATTTTTATAAAAAGCTAGATTTAAACCTGTTATATCAGAAAAACCTATAAATGGTTTAGGATTTTGTTTTATTATTTCATAATTTATTTTATCTAGTATTCTTGTTGTTCCATAACCTCCTCTTAAACACATAATCATATCTACTTCTTCATCTAGGAACATCTCTTCTATATCTCTTACTCTAATATCATCATTCCCAGCTAAATAACCTTTATAATTTAGTCCACAACTTTCAGAAAATTTAACTTCATAACCATACTTCTCTAAATTAAATTTTATTTCTTCTAGACTTGTATTTCTCAATGGTCCAGAAGGCGCAATTACTCCTAACATCTAAACACCTCTTATTCTAAAATGATATATTCTAATTTATGCTAAACCTCTCTACTATAATTATAAGACATTTTATTTATACTTGATACAGAATAATGATTTATATAGAATAATATAATTATAATAATGAAGAAAAATAAATTTTTAATATAGTTAGGATGTGTTTTATGATTAATATTAAAGCTCTTTGCCATGATATAAATGATTGGGTTATAGATATTCGAAGAGATTTACACAAAACTCCAGAACTTGGATTAGAAGAATTTCAAACTAAGAAAAAAATTATTAAGTATTTGGATGAAATAGGTATAAGTTATATTGAATATGAAAATCACACAGGATTGACTGCATATATAAATGTAAATCCAAACTTTGAGACAGTTGCTATAAGAGCTGATATAGATGCTTTGCCTATAACAGAAGAACTCAATCCACCTTATAAATCCATTAATCTAGGCAAAATGCACGCATGTGGCCATGATGCACATACTGCTATTTTACTCGGTACTTGTAATATACTATTTAAATTAAAGGATTATTTAAATGTAAATGTAAAGTTTTTTTTCCAACCTGCTGAAGAAACTATTGGTGGTGCCAAACTTATGATAGAAGATGGATGTATGAAAAATCCAGATGTAAATTATATATTTGGTCTTCATGTAAATCCCAATATTGATAAAAGTTTAATTGAACTAAAATACAATACTTTAAATGCATCAACAGATACACTTTGTATAACTGTATATGGCTCAAAATGTCATGGAGCTTATCCACATCAAGGTGTTGATGCTATAGTTATCTCTGCTCATATCATAACTGCTTTGCAAACAATTGTTAGCCGAAATACAAACCCTACTGATTCTGTAGTTATTTCTTTAGGAAAAATTGAAGGCGGAATTAAAGAAAATATAGTTTGTGATAAAGTTATTATAAAAGGAACCTTAAGAACTTTAACCCAAGAAACCAGGGACTTTTCAAAAAAACGAATCAAAGAAGTTTGTTATTTTACTTGCAAAACATTTGGAGGAAAGATTGATGTTGAAATTGAAGAAGGTTATCCTGCCCTTATAAATTCAAATTCTCTTGTGGATTATGTTAAACAAAATGCAGTAGAATTATTTGGAAAAGAAAATATTTTGATTAAAGATACACCTACTCTTGGTGCTGAAGATTTTTCATATTTTTTGAAGTATTGTGAAGGTGCTTTTTATCACCTTGGTTGTGCAAATCAGGAAAAAAATATTAATTCTCCTCTTCATACAGCTACCTTTGATATTGATGAAGATTGTCTTATCACTGGCGTTATGCTTCATGCTAAAAATGTATTATCCTTTTAATCATATACTTCTATCTCCTTTTTATATTGACTCTCACATGGTGTTAGGGTTTACTCTAAAATTACAAATGACAAACCAAATAATTGGAGGTAATATTATGAAACAAAGTTTAGTAAATCCTATAGGAAAAATACGTGTTCAAGGTGAAGAAATTTCTATCGAATTGGATAAAAAGTATATACCTGCATTAAAAGAGCTTGATGAATTTAGTCATTTAAATGTAATCTGGTGGTTTGATGGATTTGATAACGTTGAAGCAAGAAGTATCTTAGAAACTCCAAAACCTTATAAAAAAGCACCTGATGTTATGGGAATATTTGCAACAAGGTCACCTATTAGACCTAATCCAATAGCATTAACTACTGTACAAATTATTAGCATCGACCATGAGCATGGTACAATAAAAATTCCATATATTGATGCTAATGATAATAGCCCTGTTATCGACTTAAAACCATATACTCCAAGTATTGATAGAATTGAAAATCCATCAGTTCCTGAATGGTGCAATCATTGGCCTAAATGTGTAGAAAAATCAGAAGAATTTGATTGGGAAAATGAATTTGAATTTTAGTTTATTTAAAGTAGAGTATTAAATTAAGAGATTTTAATTTAATACTCTACTTTATTATATTTTAATTATATAAAGTATTCGTTGTATTTAATTTTCTTGAATTATATAATTGCTTTTATCCACTTTCATATTGGCAAATTATCTTGTATACTTAATGTAAATAATTATAAAGGAGAATACTCATGACAATATTTAGTCTACAAGCAGCAAATTTATTTGGATGGATAGCTATGGTTCTTGGCGTTATTATGTCAATTAATGATAGTAAAAAGCATTTGCCAAAATTTAAGAACTTAAACTATATTTTCTTTGCTTTTATGGGCTTATTCTATGCATTTACTTTATTTGCACTTGCCCAAAGTTTTACATCACATATATTTAGAATAGTAAATTGTATCATTTATATAATAGTTTTAATTGCATGCAATAAAGTTTCTACAAATAAAAATCTCAACAGTAGTTTTTGGACATTAGTAGGATTTTCAATAAATCCTATTTTAGCAATAATCATTGTATTTTTTATAAAAAACAAAAAATATAATTAGAACAAAATATTTTATTAAGGGTTATTTGATAACTACAAAATATACTTGAGTATATATTATTAGTTTATTATAACCCCCTAAATATCTTCTTTCTTACTAATTCTATAGAATGATTCTATAACTCAACTCTTTCTACTAATGTTAAAACGCTACAATCATTAAACAAGCTTAAAAATAATATCTATCAATGTTTTAAGTATGTTAAACTAGTAAATGTAGCTACTTCTATGTTACAATCTTATATAAATATTGTATATAGCAAAACTGGTCTAATAGATACTAATAGCGTTATATTTTTAATATCAGTTATTTTTCAGTTACAGATTTAATAATAATTAATAATGAGACATAATATTTTTCTGCCTTTTATTAATTGTATATTTACTGTTATCTATTGTTATCATTAATAATAAATTTAAGGGGGATTATATTATGAAGTTATATTTAAGTGCCGATATAGAAGGTACTTGTGGCATTGTAAATTGGGATGAAACAAAGCTTGAATGCGAATTTTCAGAGCACTATAGAACACAAATGAGTAAAGAAATAGCTTCTGCATGTAATGGAGCTACTCAGTCTGGTATGCAAGAAATACTTGTTAAAGATGCACATGATAGTGGCAGAAATATTAATCCAGATATTTTGCCTGAAAATGTCAAAATACTTAGAGGATGGACTAAAGACCCACTAGTTATGATGGCTGGGATTGATGAAAGTTTTGATGCATGTGTATTTACTGGTTATCATTCTGGAGCTACTTGTAATGGTAATCCACTTTCTCATACTATGGATATTGACTATGACTACTTTAAAATAAATGATGAGATAGCATCTGAATTTACTATAAATGCTTATGCTGCTGCATACTATAATGTTCCTGTGGCATTTTTAAGTGGAGATGAAATGCTTTGTGAAAGTGCAAAAAAACTAAACCCAAATATAATCACTGTTCCTGTTTCAAAAGGAATTGGAAATGGCTCAATTTCAATTCATCCAAATCTTGCACTAAAAAAAATAGAAGAAGGTGTTAGAGAATCTTTATCTGGAGATTTATCTAGACATTTAATAAAATTACCAAACAAGTTTAAAATTGAAATAAAGTTTAGAGAACATTACAAGGCTTTTAAAGCTTCTTTCTACCCAAATATGAAGAAAATAGATTCTCAAACAATACTATTTGAAACAGAAGATTATTATGAATTTTTAAGAATGTTGTTATTTATATAAATTTCATGTTATACATAAGGAGTTGATTGAGATAAGTAATAAAAGAAGGATTCCTTTAGGCGAATTTATTTCTGTATTTTTATTTTTTGCTGTTTTTTTTGGTATAACTTTTTGTATTTTCACTGTTATAGGAATTGGCTTCTTATCATTCTTAGGTTTTGAATATAAATCTCTTGGGTCTGTACTAATTTTCTTTTTAATATATTTTTGTATAACTACCCCAATTGATTTTCTATGCACTACCATTTTAGATATATTTAGATATGTAAACAAATTGCCGTATTCAATTTACAAATTTTGCGAATTTATAATTTATTTTATACTAACTTTTTTAGCTATGAACATAATTGATACATTTATGGGTTCAATAACGATTCCTTTAAGTACAGAAATTTTATTTGCCTTACTTTCTTATCTCTTATCTGAATGCATGGATTTTTTTGATAAAGATAAGAAAAAATCTTAATAAAAAGATAGATTACTTAATAGAAGATTTATATATTCCTATTATCTAATCTATCTTTATTTGTGTAATCTTTTATATTTAAAATATAGTTTCTTCTATTTCTTTAGTCATCTTTATAGCATCATCGAAAAATTTATCTATATGCACCACTTCATCACTCACTCTTGAATACTCTGCTGCAAATGCCATTATATGACTTTCTATAGCATCTTTTGCTGCTACTTTTCCTTTTTCTAAGTTTTTACTTGAAACTAATTTAATGAACTCAGCTATGAGATTTCTATCATATTCTTCTACCATATTTTTCTTATTTGATGGATTTATAACTACTTCTTCATTTTTTCCAAATTCTTTAATTCTTATCTCATTTTTATTTAAATCTCCACCAACTTCTCCATGACTAAACATCATCTTTATAGTTCTTCCATTTTCTTTAGTAAATGCACATAGATTAAAAGTAGCTGTTACTCCATTTTCAAATTGTAATATATTTACCATGTTATCTACAACATTATTATCACATCTGTAAACACATCTTCCATATGGGCTTGTTTCAAGTATCTTTAAAAGATTCTCTTTTGTAGGATTTATATGTACAGCTCTATTTATATTTCTGTCATTTTCTAGATAAATTTGTTTTGAAGAATATGGACATTTCTTTTCTACTAAACATTGAAGGCAATTCTGTGCCATTTCTCCCCCAGCATTTTCATTGTTAAGATGCTTTAAACTTCCAAATGCAGAGATTTTTTTACATCTACTACCTACCAAATATAATAGAATATCCATATCATGACAACTCTTCGCCAAAATCAAAGGGCTTGTCTCATTACTATTTCTCCAATTTCCTCTAGTAAAACTATGAGCAAAATGCCAATATCCTATATTCTCATTATATTGTATACTAACTAACTCTCCTAATTTTTTGCTTTCTACAATTTCTCTTAATTTATTGTAAAATGGAGAGTATCTAAGTACATGACAAATCATAAAAATCTTATCTTTATATTTATCACACAGGTCATTTATATGTACTAATCCATCTAAACTATTAGACATTGGTTTTTCCAATAATATATGATAACCCTTTTGAAGAGCTAAACTTGCTACGTCATAATGTCTATCATCATTTGTAGCTATTATGACTGCATCTGCCATTTTATCCTGTTTAAAGAATTCTTCTAGAGTTTCAAATACATTTTTGCTATTTAAGTTATACTTTTGTGCAAACAATTCACGTCTTCCTTCTTTAGGTTCTGCTACAGCAACTATCTCACATATATCAGAATTTTCATAAACATATGGAGCATACGCATATGTACCTCTATTACCTGCTCCAATCACAGCAACTTTTACTTTTTCCATACTTTAAATTATCCCCTTTATATTATTTCTACTACTTTATTATATTCTATTTTTATATATATTTGGATATTTTTGATAAAAGAAACAGCAGTTATAGTTTTTTACTTTTAACTGCTGTTTTGACTTAATATGCTATACCTTTTTAGCTTAATATTATTTATTTTTAATATAAACTTTGATACTATTTGTTCATTTATTTTGCTTGTCAATTTCTTTATCCAATTTGTCTAATTTTTTATTGTATAAAAACATATAAAATGCTGCTGAAAATACTATTACATATCCCACAATACTTAGTGTATCTGGATAAACATTAAACAAGAATATACTCAAGATTGCTGAAAATATTATATTACTATAGTCAAATATAGAAATTTCTTTGGCTGGCGCATACTTATATGCTAAAGTTATACCAAATTGACCTAAACTTGCAAATACTCCACCCAATAACAAATACACAAGTTGCATAAGAGTCATTGGTTCATACACTGCAAAAGCTATTGGTCCTACAGTAACTAATGAAAAAACTGAAAAGAAAAACACAATTGTATAATAATCTTCTCTATCTCCAAGAATTCTTAAACAAGTATATGCCATTGCTGCAAATACAGCTCCTGCGACTCCTCCTAGATATGGAATTACTTCAACACTAAATGTTGGTTTTATTATAAATAAAGCTCCTATAAATGCAATTATAATTGCCCCTATCTGTTTTATGTTTATTTTTTCTTTTAGAATAATTGCACAAAATATAACTACGAGAAAAGGACTCATTTTATTTAGCATATTAGCATCTGAAAGCATCAACTTATCAATTGCATAATAATTAAATATAACTCCTAAAGTTCCAAAGATTGACCTATATAAAAGAACCTTCATATTTTCTTTTTTACCTGTTAAACTTCCTTTATGTTTTATAATAAGCCAAAACGCTATTATAGCCGATACCAAGTTTCTAAAAAATACTTTTTGAAAACTTGGCAAATCGCCTGCCAGTTTTACAAATGCAGACATCATTGCAAAACCAAGAGCTGATGCCATTATAAACATTATACCTTTTATTCGATTTGATTTGATTGTACTACTCATATTTACCTCTTTTCTATAAAAATACATAAACCTATATTTAAAAACTACTTAAAAACTAAAATTTATAAATTGAAATAATAATTATCTAAATATTCCAATTTATACTATAATTAAAAGTATAAATTATGTCAAGTAACTAATAAACCTTTTCAATTAATAACAATAATAATTATAAGTAAAAAGTTATATCTTTTTATAGATTATTCTCCAAATATATAATATAATTCTATATAGTATAGACTTTTTTTAATTTATTATTTAGATTTTTAGTGGATTTTTTAATTATGGAGGTATTTAAAATATGGAAATAAAAAGATATGAAGGAACTGGAAGAATGAGTAGAGCTGTAGTTCACAACAATACAGTTTATTTATGTGGACAAACTCATGCTGAAGGAGGAGTAGTTGAGCAAACTACTGAAGTTTTAAATAAAATAGAAGATTTATTAAACAAATACGGTTCAGACAAACAACATTTACTATCTGTTACTATTTATTTAAGAGATATGAAAGACTTTGAAGCTATGAACTCTGTATGGGATGCTTGGGTTGAAAAAGGATTTGAACCTGCTAGAGCTTGTGTTGAAGCTAGACTTGCTAGAGAGCACTTATTAGTTGAAATGAGCGTTGTTGCGGCTACAAAATAATTTCTTTAACTTTAATAAGTAAATATAATCACTTTAACCTATAAGGAGATATAGTATTGATTTATACTATATCTCCTTATTATTTAATTTATTAATTTAATTATTTTCTATTGGCACTATCAATCTAGATGGGTATTTACTTCCATGATAAATTGTATTTTTTGCTTTTATATACTCAATACTGTTATAACCATCTTTAGTGTTACTATTTTGGAATATAAAGTTTTTTGCACTAGATGTTATATCTAACCTAATTCGATGTCCAGTTTTAAATGTATTTGATATTTTTGAAGTTGTTATTGTGAACTTATAAATTTCTCCTTCTTCCATAAATTCTGACTTATAAAAACTATTTCTGAATCTAGCACTTAGTATACCATCAGCTAATTTAATTGAGTTTCCATCTGAATCCACATCCATAATTTTTATGACCCAATCAGTATCTTTTGCAGAACTTGATGCAAAGAATTCCAACTTTATATCACCTGTTATAGTAAATTCTTCACTAAAAGCATCTGATGTATAACACAACATATCACTTCTTTTCTCCAAATCTTTATAATTATTTGGAACTCCCACTTCATTTTCTGACATATCAATCAACTGTATTGAAGGGTCTTTTGGATTATATATGTAGCTATCATAACTATATTTTGAACATTCTTCAAAAGATAGTTTTCCATCCCCTAAAGATGTATTAGCATTTCCACCACTTATTAAATAGATGCTTTTATCTATTTTATTTTCTATTGGCCAATTTTCTGCCATCTTCCATTCATTCGAACCTACTGAATAATACTCTATTGGAGCAGTCTTATCTATATCATTTTCTATTCCTTTTAAGTATTTATCAAACCATAATAGATAGTTATAGTCTACATCATACCTCAATGAATTATCTCCAAAAGGAATATCATTTATATCCCTTATAGTGTTTGAATTATGCATCCATGGACCTAATATAGCCTTTCTCTTTCCTCTTTCATAATTTTTTATTACATCCAAAGCTTCTGTAGTACCCATACCATTATCATCATACCATCCAGATATGACTAATGCAGGCACATTTATTTTATCTTTTTTTAGATGCCAATCCATCCTATCCCAATATTCATCCTTTTCTACTCTTTTTATCCACTCTTCTAAAAATTCTATTCTATATCCAAGTGCTTCAATAGGTATATTTTGTATTGGTCTTATATTTAAAACATCATCCCAGTCATCTCTTATCATTTTACTTCTATCAACTTTATTTCTTGATACCATAAATGCCCATGCAAGCATTCCAGATACAAAAGCTCCACCTTTTCTTGGTATATCAATGAAAGGGCTACCTGCTGTAACTATACTAATTAAAGCTTTTAGGTGTTTGTTTCCTGAAGATGCAGCTGCCCATTGAACATAACCAAGGTATGATGCTCCCAGCATTCCAACAACTTCATTTGACCATTCTTGTGCTACTATCCAATTTATAGTACTATCTCCATCTTCTCTTTCATATATCATAGGCTCCCACTTACCTTCTGATTCATTTCTTCCCCTGACATCTTGTATTACAACAGCATATCCCCTTTGTACATACTTATAATATATTTCTTTATCATTTTCTTTTCCATATGGAGTTCTCATAAGAATTGTGGGTACTTTTTTAGTAGAGTCTTCAAACTTAGGAAGATATACATCTGTAGAAAGTTTTATTCCATCTTTCATATCAATCATGTAATTTCCATCAAATTTTATAGGATATATCTCTTCATTTTCATGTGTTTTTTTCCACTCTTTTAATATCGTATAATCCTCATATCCATCCATAATTAATATAGTACAAGTTTCCCTAGACAAACATATAAATCCAACTACTTTATTATCCAAAACAATTACATCTAAAGGAAATTTTTTATTTCTTTGAACCCAGATATAGTCATTAAACTTAGAATATGTTTCTCCTAACTCATTTACAACTATACTTTTGTCTGTGTTTATTAAACTATTGCTATAAACATTAAATTTTTCAAATAAAAATTTCAAATCTATTTTTGTAAGATTTAAATAATATGTGCCTTCCTCTTTACTCATAGGTTTTATTTCTTCTATTTCATTTGTAAAAGGATTCAGCTTTTCAATAAGTAAAACTTCGTCAAATACTACATTACCACTATATAAACCAGATATATATAACTTAAACTTTCTCAATAAAGTCACCTCCTATAGACCAAGAAACATTTTTATTGCATATGCCACCGATATGCCTGCATAATTTCCTAATACTCCACCAATTACCCCCATAACTACAGCTACACTTACAAGCGAATTCCATTTTGCTGAAGCAGCTACTAAAGCTGATGTTGGACCATCAGCAATTGCTCCTACTATAGAAAGTATTACATATTGGTACTTTATCTTTAACATTCTAGTTACAAATAGATGGAAGGCAAATGAAGCAAATATTATGCTAAAGCAGTAAAACGTTATAGTAAAAGTTGAACCTAAAAACTCTTTTATATCTACTGAAAATCCTATTGTACATAAAAAGAATAATGCAACAAATAATCCTAAATCTAAATTACCCTTTAATTTTTTTACTGGTTTTAACTGAGCAATTATAATCGAAATTGTTGTAACTAAAAGAATTCTTGCTGCACTACTAAAACTTGAACTAAAATATCCTGAAAGTATTGTTGCAATCTCTGTAACAACAAAACCTATAGCCAACATCCAAGCAATATCTTTTATACTCCACTCTTTTGATTGCATAAATTCTTCGTTCTGGCAATCTTCTAATTCCGATTCTTCTACATGATATGGCCAAAACTTTTGAAATTTCTTCGAATTTTTTAATACTGCTGGAAGTGCAAACATAAATATTAATGTTGGAACTCCAATTACATAATCTGCTGCATTTGCTGCTGCTAGAGTCTGCCTACTTACATTAAGACCAGTTCCAATAGCTGTAAGATTAGCGCTTCCTCCAGTATATGTACCTACAAACATCCCTGCGACTTTCCATCCTTCTGATATTTCGCCTGCAAATACCAATCCAAATAAAAACGCCATTATGCTTACTGTCAATACTGCCACAAAAATTGCTATTAAAGGCTCTCTTGATAGCTTTGTCATTTCTTTTAAGTCAACACTCATCAACATTATAGTCATGGAAACTGGTATAGCATATGTAGAAATAGTTCCATATAATTCTGTACTTACTGGAACTACTTTTAAATTTGAAAGTATTATTCCCATTATGATTATTGTAAGTGCTGGTCCTAAGCTTTTAGTTACTTTATATTTTTGTAAGTAAAGTCCAAATGCAATCATAGCTGTCATTATTGCAAGTATACTACCTGTACTTGAAAAAAGTGTATTCATATTTAACCCCCTAATTTCATCATAAGTTCACTTCTATTCCTAAACCTGGTTTATTTACAAGATTCATAATATCTCCATCCATTTCAAATCCTCCAGATATACTTTCTAATTCTTCACAAAACATAAAACTATCAAGGTCAGCTTCTGTTATATTCTTCTTAGATGCTATTAAATTGGCTGCTGCTGTTATACCAATCCTTGTTTCAAGCATACATCCTAACATACAATTAACCCCACTTGCTTCAGCTATATTGTTGATTTTTATTGCAGGATAAATTCCGCCAGATTTCATTAACTTGATATTAAACGTATCAACTGCATTTTTCTTTATAGCTTTAATTGCATCTATTGGTGAATGTAATGACTCATCTATCATAATCTTGGTATTACTCTTATTTCTTATGTAGGCAGTTCCATCTAAATCCCAATGTGGAAGTGCTTGTTCAATCGCATCAACACCAAATTTTTCTAGTTTTTTGATAGTATTTATACTACTATTTACATTCCAACCTTGATTTGCATCTATTCTAATTCTTATATTATCTCCAACAGCTTCTCTAATTAATTTTACAGCTTCAATATCTTCTTCAGGTCTTATTCCAGCTTTAAGCTTCAATATTCTAAAACCTTCTCTAACTCTTCCCAGTGCTTCTTCCGCCATTTTCTCTGGTTTATCTATACCTATAGTTACATCTGTTTGAACTTTGTTATCATATCCTCCAAGAACCTTATAAAGAGGTACATTCATAATTTTACCTTTAAGGTCATACAAAGCTATATCAATTGCTGCTTTAGCAGAAGTATTACCTATTATGATTCCATCCATAATTGTATGTATAGTTTCAATATCCAATGGGTCTTTACCTATAAGTTCCTTCTTAAACATAATTAATATAGAAAGTACAGTATCTAAAGCTTCACCTGTAACTGCTGCAAGAGGAGCAGCTTCTCCAAATCCATAGTAACCTTCATCAGTCTCAATTTTTAAGATTATGCTCTCTCCATATTCAATTGTTCCAAACGAAACTACAACAGGCTTTCTTAATTTAATTCTTAATTTCTCAAATTTAATATCTGTTATTTTCATGTTAACCTCCTTATTTTTGAAGTAATAATTTAATTTTTTTACTTTTACACTTCAAATTATATTATTACTTCAATACTTCTGTCAATATAATTTACTGAAAATTTACTTTTTTCTAAAATATTCTACAATACCACCCTTTAAATTAATAATCATAAATTAAATTCTTCTGCATTATATTAATTCATCAATAATTTATTTTTATAAGATTTTATTTGCATCTCACTAATTGCTAATTCTTAAAATCTTCCATGCATCTTTCTTGCTACTACTTCTATGTTATGCTATAATTACTTTGTTTTAATCGAATATTTTGTATAAATTTTATTATTTGGAGGTTCTTATGCTAGGGGAAAAAATGAGAAATATAAGAAAAAACAAGAAAAAAACACTAAGTGATGTTTCCAAATTGACAGACTTATCTATAAGTTATATATCTCAAATCGAAAGAGATGCTATCGAACCATCCCTGTCTTCATTAAGAAAAATCGCTGAAGTTTTAGATACTCCTTTATATATGTTTATGGATGATAATAATACTGATGATTTAGTCATCAGAAAAGAAGATAGAGTTATGATGAAGTTTCCAAAAAGTGAAATGTTTTATGAGATAGTATCTCCAATGCCAACAGCTGATTTTGCACCTTCAATTTTACTTGTAGAATTTGAACTTAATCCAGAAAGTGAAGATGCTAAAGATTGTATCTATCATGCATCAGAGGAAATCATGGTAGTAACAAGTGGTATAGTTGATATTTGTATGGGTGAAAAAATAGTAAGATTAAATCCAGGGGACTCAACATTTATAAAAGCCAATGTACCTCATAAAATCATCAATCCAAGTAAAGATACAATAGCTCGTGGATATGGTGTTATATCACCTCCCATTTGGCCGATAAAGTCCAAGTAAATATCTATAATACAATTGTTTAATACTTAAAATGTTTAATACATAGAACCAAAACGTAAGCTCTTTTAAAATTAATGTATCTACTCAAATAAAAATAGCTATTTGACTAATTCAAACCATTTTAATAATGGCAAATAGTAAATAGCTATTTCTAAATTGTATTTTAAATTGTAACAAAAATTAATATTAATTAAATTTAAATTAAACCGCTATATCATTTAATACTTTGGCTTTAACAACTCTTATATTTTTCATACTTTTATATATATCTTGAATCTTATCTTCTTGTTCTCTCAATAATCTATGAGCTTCATATATATCTACAAACTCAAACTTTACTACATCATTTGGTTTTGCTTGTGACAACTTATATAAATCTACACTTATAACATTCCCTATTTTAGTATAGCCACCACTAGTCTGTCTATCTGATAGCATTATAATAGGTTTCCCATGTCCAGGTACTTGTATAGCTCCATAAGAAATACCATCAGAGATAATATCTGCTCCATTAAGGTGCTTTATACTCTCTCCATCTAGTCTACAACCCATTCTATCTATTTCATTTGTAACTTTGTATTCATTTGATAAGAATTTTTCTACTTCATCTTTAGAAAAAGCATCAAATTGAGGGCCTTTTACAATTCTCAGTACTATTTCTGAACTATAATTTGGAATATATTTTGAATTTAATTTTTTATTTATTGTAAAATCTTTTTCCTGAGCAAAAGTATTTATATAATCGCCTTTTTTAAGTGCTCTACCTTCAAATCCACCAATCTTAGCTCTTGTATAAGTTGATTTACTTCCCATTGCAAGTGGCACATCTATTCCACCAGCTATTGATACATATGCTCTAGCTCCTGATTTTACACCTCTAAATGATAATATGTCACCAGGATTTATTTGATATGACCTCCAATTTTGAATCTCTTTTCCATTTATTCTAGCTCCTAAATCTCCGCCAGTTACTGCTATTTGTGTATATTCATCAAAGGTAATTGTAGGACCTAACATTAGAACCTCCAAAGAAGCTTCATCTTCAGAATTTCCAACTAATATATTTCCTACTCTATGTGCATATTCGTCCATTGCTCCACACCCAGATACACCATATTGTCCATATCCAACTCTACCTCTGTCTTGTATTAATGTTTGGAAACCTCCTAATTCTACTTTAAATCCCATATATACCACTCCCTGCATTATCACTATTTTTAAACACTTAAATTATTTTTTTCAATTTCTATAAATTCATCTAAAGTTATTGGAACAAACTTTATAAAATCTCCAGCTCGAAGTAAAATTTGCTCTTCTCTATTTTCATCATATAGTTTTAAAGGTGTTCTCCCAATTATTTGCCATCCACCAGGGCTATCTATAGGATATACACCTGTCTGAGAACCAGCTATTCCCACACTTCCACCGTAAATTTTAGTTCTTGGTACTTCTAATCTAGGTGTAGCTATTCTTTCATCCATTCCACCTAGATATGGAAATCCAGGAGTAAATCCTAACATATATATTAAATACTCTCTGCCTGTGTGTATATTTATGACTTCATCTACAGTCAGATTATTGTAGCTTGCAACAGTTTCAATATCTATACCAAATACCTTATCATAACATACTGGAATTTCATGCATTTTAGGTTTTGGTAGCTCTATACTTTCTAAATTATTTTCTATTTTTTTTAAACTCTCAATTAAACTATCAAAATCTATTTTCAAGGGATTGTAACTTATCATAAGTGACCTGTATGTTGGCACCATTTCTGTAACAATACCTTTAAGATTTGATATTTCTATCGCTCTCATAAACGAAATTACTTTTTTATTTATATCTTCTGATATCTCATTTCCAAATTCAGCAACTACTGCTTTGTCTCCTGATAGCAAGTATCTAGTTTCCATAAATGTCACCTCTTCTAAATTAAGCAAATAAAGTACTTAGACTACTAAGAGAAGTTATTCCTGCATAAGCAGATATTAAAACTACTATTAATCCAAATATCAAAAGCCATGTAGGATGTTTATAATCACCAACAATATCTTTTCTCTTAGATGCTATAAGCATTATTCCTAAAGTTATTGGAAGTATTAAACCATTTAAAGCACCTGCTAAAATTAATAGAGTTGCTGGTTTACCTATAAATGCCATTATAAGTGTTGATATAGCTATAAATGCTATTATAAAGTACTTTTCATTTTTTGCTATAAAAGGATTTAGCGTCTTTAAGAAGGAAACTGATGTATAAGCAGCTCCTATAACTGATGTAATTGCAGCAGACCATAATACAAGCCCAAAGAATTTATATCCTATCGCTCCTGCACTAAACTTGAAAGCTGAAGCTGCTGGATTTTCTGGGTCAAGTTGAAGCCCTTTTGAAACTACTGCTAATATTGCTAAAAATAGAAGTACCCTCATCATAGTTGCAACCAATATCCCTAAAAGAGATGATTTAGTTATTTCTTTTATATTTTCTTCACCTGTTATTCCAGCATCTATTAATCTATGTCCTCCAGCAAATGTTATATATCCTCCAACACTTCCTCCAAGTAGAGTTATTATTGGAAATATCAATGTCTTTGGATTTTCTGGTTTTACCATTCTATAAACTGCTTCTCCAACAGGAGGATGATTTGATATTGCTACATATCCAACTATAATTATCATGCCTAATGCTAAAAACTTAGTTATCTTATCTACTAAAGAATTTGAATTCTTTGACATAAATACAAATATTGCTATTAACCCACTTAATATAGTTCCTAATGTCATATTCATATTAAACATTACATTCATACCAAGTGCAGCTCCACCAACATTTCCTATATTAAAAGCTAATCCACCAAGGCCTACTAAAAAAGCTACAAAGTAACCCAAGCCAGGTACTATTTTATTTGCTATATCTTGACCTCTAAGCCCTGATACACCAATTACTCTCCATACATTTACTTGAGCTCCTATAAAAAGGATAGTTGTAATTAATACTACAAATGAAAAACTTGGCCCAAAATCTTGAGTAAACTGTGCTGTCTGAGTTAAAAACCCTGGCCCAATTGCTGATGTTGCCATTATAAATGCGGCTCCTATAAGTGCCCCAACGTCTTTTTTACCTTTTTCTTTATCAGTAATATTTTTTGTACTCATATTTTATTTCCCCCTCATATTATCAACCTTACAATATGTCCTCTGATGAACAAACTTCCATATTTTCTAATGGACAAACTTCTATACTTTCTAATTCAAAACGTTTTCTTATTTCTTTAACAAACTCTATTGCCTTTGGATTGTCTCCATGCACACATATAGAGTCTGCTTTAATATGTATAATTTCACCAGTTATAGTTTCCACTGTTCCTTCTTTTACCATCTTAACAACTCTATCTATTGCAGTTTCTGTATCATGTATAACGGCTCCTTCTACATTTCTTGGAACCAAAAAACCGTTGCTATCATAGGCTCTATCTGCAAATACTTCATTTGCAAACTTAAGTCCAATCTCTTTAGCTGAACTTATCATTTCACTATTATATAGCCCTAACAAAGTAATATCTTTATTAACTTCATATATAGCTTCACAAATAGCCATGGCTAAATTTTTATCTTTTGCAGCCATATTGTATAAAGCTCCATGTGGCTTTACATGCTGTATATTACATCCATTTGAACTTGCAAATGCCATTAATGCTCCCAATTGATACTTTGTATAATCTTTAGCTTCTTGTTTTGTTATTTTCATCTCACGTCTTCCAAATCCTATTAAATCTAAAAAACCTGGATGTGCTCCTATTTTAACTCCATTTTCTTTGGCAAGTTTTACTGTTTTATCCATGTGACTAGGATCTCCTGCATGAAATCCACAGGCTATATTAGCTGATGAAATATATTTTAAGACTTCTTCATCTAAACCAATCTTATATGTTCCAAAACTTTCTCCTAAATCGCTATTTAAATCTACTTTATACAATTTATGACCCCCCTTGCTAACATTTTGATAGAATAAGTAGTTTTAATTTTTAAATTTTGTTTATTATATATATTGCATGAAATATTTTATTACTTGTATGCATTTTTATTTTTCCAACTATTTCAATACATTTAATTAATATAATTTTACCATTTAAGGAATTTTTTTGCAATTATTTTAAATCGACATTCATTTGTAGTTCTTTTTCAAAAAACATTTTTCCTATTTTTTAGTTAATAATTAATTATTTATAGATAAATTATAGCTTTTGACTTTCATTTTTAAAGCATTTTTCAATTTTAATAACTTTATATGCAAGACAGAAGTGTTTTTTTTCATTCATTTGTTTATTTCATCTATATAATTATTTATTTTTCTCCATAGAATGTCTTTACATTCCCTTAAATACTTCATTACATACTTTGAAGAGCAAAATAAAAATATGTATACTAAATGCACGTTAAAATATTATTTTAAAAAAACGACAATATTTGTACATAATGTAGACATATAAATTTATAAATTATACAATAGTATTATTAAGATTATATATTTTTTAACATAAATTTTATATTGGAGGAAAAACAATGGAAAAAAACTATACTATGCCAATATACCAAAAGATAGCTTTGGATATTGCAAATAAAATATATACAGGTGAAATACAGGAAGATTCAGTATTGTTTGGACGCTCTGTTTTGGCTGGTAAATACAACGTATCACCAGAAACTATAAGGAGAGCTGTTAAAATTTTAGAAGATATTGGTGTTGTTAAAAGCATAAAAGGTAAAGGTGTTATTGTATTATCACCAGGCAAAGCTTCTTCTTTTATAAAAAAATATAGAGACATTACAAATATATCATCATATAAATCAACACTTTACAATTTAATAGATACTAAATCAAATCTAGAAAATGAAATCTTAGATACTATAAATAAAATTATAGATTATTCTAATAGACTCGAAATAATAAACCCCTTAGTGCCCGTTCAGTTCACAATAAATTCTAATTGTAAGTACATTGGCCAAACAGCTGCACAAACTAAGTTTTGGCAAAATACAGGGGCTACAATCGTTGCAATTAAAAGAGGTGAGGAACTTATAATCTCTCCTGGTCCATATATTGAATTTTTAGAAGGAGATATTCTTTTGGTTGTTGGAGACCAGCATATTTATAATTCTATACCAATGTTTTTATACGAAAATGAAAAATAGATTATACTACTTGGTTACAACTATACAAAAATATAAATTTGAGAATAAAAAAGTAAAAATAAAAAAGTAGAGCTTTACAAAAGCCCTACTTTTAAATTCAAATGCATCTAACCTTTAAAGGTCTTGCTCATCTTCTTTTTCCCAACTTAAAGCTCTTGACACAGCTTTCTTCCAACCTTTATATAATCTACTTCTCTTCTCTTCACTCATATTTGGATTAAACTCTTTTTCGACTGACCATTTTGATGTAATTTCATTTCTTCCAATATAGAATCCTACACACAATCCTGCTAAATAAGCAGCTCCCAAAGCTGTAGTTTCTACTATTTTAGGTCTATCTATATCTACATTTAGTATATCTGACTGGAATTGCATTAAGAAATTATTATTACTTGCTCCTCCATCAACCTTTAATGACTTTAATTTTAATTTTGAATCGTGTTGCATTGCTTCTAATACATCTTTTGTTTGGTACGCAATTGATTCCAATGTTGCTCTAATTATATGCTCTTTTTTTGCACCTCTTGTAATACCCAATATTGACCCTCTAGCATACATATCCCAATATGGAGCACCAAGACCTGTAAATGCAGGTACTACATACACACCATTAGTATCTTCTACTCTATTTGCATAAATTTCACTATCGCTTGCAGATTCAATCATTTTAAGTTCATCTCTAAGCCATTGGATAGATGCCCCTCCAATAAATATACTTCCTTCTAATGCATAAGTTACTTTTCCATCAACACCCCAAGCAATTGTTGTAAGCAAACCATGTTTAGATTTAACTATATTGTTACCTGTGTTCATAAGTAGAAAGCAACCTGTTCCATAAGTATTTTTTGCAGTACCTTCTTCAATACAATTTTGACCAAACAAGGCTGCTTGTTGGTCTCCTGCGCATCCAGCAATAGGTATTTTAGCTCCTGATAGCATACGTTCATCTGTATGACCATAGACATAGCTAGAAGGTTTTACTACTGGTAACATACTTATTGGTATATCTAGTTCTCGTAGTATGTCTTTATCCCACTCTAAGTTATTTATATTGTACATCATCGTTCTAGATGCATTTGAATAATCTGTTATATGTACTTTTCCACGCGTTAAGTTCCATATTAACCATGTATCTATAGTACCAAATAATAATTCGCCTTGTTCTGCTTTTTCTCTAGCACCTTCTACATTATCTAGTATCCACTTTATTTTTGTTGCTGAAAAGTATGCATCTATCAAAAGACCCGTTTTTTCCTTTATCGATTCCTCTAATCCTTTACTTTTGAGTACATCACAGATTTCTGATGTTCTTCTACATTGCCATACTATTGCGTTATAAATCGGTTTCCCAGTATACCTACTCCAAACAATGGTAGTCTCTCTTTGATTAGTTATACCTATTGAAGCAATTTCTTCTGGTCTTATACCTGCTGTTTCTATGACCTCTCTCATTACCCCACTTTGTGAACCCCATATTTCCATAGGGTCATGTTCTACCCAGCCAGCTTTTGGATAAATCTGTTTAAATTCCTTTTGCGCAATTTTTACTATTTCACCTTTTTTATTAAATAATATAGCTCTTGAACTAGTTGTTCCTTGGTCTAGTGCCATTACATACTTCTTTTCCATCATTTTACTCTCCTTATCATATAATAATATTATTAACTTATTAAAAAGAAAAATCTAATATTACATAATTTTAGTACATATTCCTGTTTAAATATAAAAAATATAAATTTAATTAGATTAAATACTTATATAATAAGACATTTATTTTACATCATATCTATATATTAATATTATACATTATAGCTTTCATATTGATTAATAAATTTTAAAGGTTTATAATAAACAGTGTTCATAATAATTTTAATAGAAGAGGTGGTCATATGCCTAAGATTTTAGAAAACGTTAAGGAAGATATACTAAAAGTGTCTCGAGATATGATTTTGGAAGAAGATTACTCAAATATTAGTATAAGAAAAATAGCTCAAAGGTGTGGTATAAGCGCAGGTACAGTATATAATTACTTCAAATCAAAACAAGAAATAATAGAATATATTACAAAATCAGAATGGGATTTATTGATAAGGCGAATTGAATACTCTAATAAAAATAGTGATAATTACATTGAAAAACTAAATATTATCTTTACAGAAATAAGAAATTTTATAAACAAGGTTCATAATATTCAATATGATGATTTTTTAGATACTTTTGGAGTGGAAAGATTTATCGAAATGAAAAAACATAAAAATGATTTTCATGAGCAACTTTCAAATAAAGTATATGAAGCTTTAGAACAAGAAAATTTCTTTAATAATGATAAATTAGTATGTAATATCATAATCAAAATGTTTTTTTCATACTCAACATATCTTCATATAGAATTTGAAGATTTAAAGCCATATATTGAAAAATTAATACATTAAGGTGGTGTTTACCTTGAATTCTAATACTAGTGTTCAAAGCAAAGATAATAATCCAAAGTTATTTTTAGTACTCACTCTCTATCTTCTAGGTATATTTATGGGAGCTATTGATACTGGAATAGTATCACCAGCAAGAACAATTATACAAAATAGCCTAGGTGTAAATGAAAAAACAGGAATTTGGATGATTACTATATATACACTAACATATGCGTCTGTAATCCCTATCTCTGGTAAATTAGCAGATAAAATAGGAAGAAAATATGTATATTTAGTTAGTATATTTCTATTTGGTAGTGGTTCATTAATCTGTGGATTATCATCATTATTTTCCAACTTTTATATTTTACTAATTGGCCGTGTTATACAAGCTATTGGTGGAGGCGGAATTATGCCAATTGCTACAGCAGAATTTGGAACCACTTTCCCAGAAAACAAAAGAGGCATGGCTTTAGGTTTAGTTGGAGCAACCTATGGTATTGCAAATATTTTAGGCTCAAGTATAGGTAGTACAATACTAAGTATATTTGGAACTCAAAATTGGAAATGGTTGTTTTTTGTTAATCTTCCAATATGCTTGGTTATAATTATTGGAGGAATACTATTTATTAAAAATAATAAGTCTCCATCTACAGAGAAAATAGATAAATTAGGAACATTAATGTTGATATGTATAATAGTATCTTTGTTATATGGTCTTATGAATATAGACTTTTTTAATTTTAAAAATTCTATACAAGATACATCAGTTTATCCTTATTTATTGACATTTATAATACTTATACCTATTTTTATATTTGTTGAAAATAAAGCTAAAGACCCTATTTTGAATTTCGAATATTTTTTAAATCCAAGAATACTAATAGTACTCATTCTATCTTTAATTGTTGGCATTGGAATGATGGGTATGGTATTTGTTCCACAATATGCTGAAAATGCATTAAAAATAAATGCTGGTTCTGGTGGATATTTTGTTGCCATATTAGGATTATTTGCAGGTATCGCTGCCCCTCTGAGTGGAAGACTTATCGATAAATTTGGTGCAAAAAAGATACTATTACTTGGATTTTCAGTATCTATGATAGGCTCTCTTTATCTAGTTTTAATTGCACTAAAAACCAATACAGTATTTAGTGTATGTGTAAGTCTAATATTTATGGGATTAGGAATGGGATTTACTATGGGAACACCTTTAAATTACATGATGCTTTCAAATACAAAAATAGAAGAATCTAATTCTGCACTTGCAACACTATCTCTGATACGCTCAATTGGAACTTCAATTTCGCCTGCAATAATGATTGGATTTATAGCACATGCGGGATTATCTGTACAGGATAATATTATGGATATAGTTGGTAAGCCATCAACACCTAAAATAGTTCAACTTGAAGAACTTGAAACTATGATAGATGATTTAAAGTCAGACCCAGAAATGGCTAAGAATTTAAAAAATATTTCTATACCAAATATGAACGATTCATCAAGTATTAATATGGATATGACAGATGGCAAACTACCAAAATACTTACTAGACAAAGTTCAATCAGCAGATACAACCAATATTACCAACATCACAAAAGAAATATCAACAACAATGTTTGATGAAAAAGTTCCTTCTGTAATTACAAAAATAGAATCAAATGTTCAAAAAGGAATAGATGGTACTCAAAGTGGAATAAATGGTATTGAGAAAGGTGAAAACAAACTAAACAGTGGCATCAAAGGAATTCAAACTGGTATTGACAATATGGTAAAAGCTAGAACTGGTATTAATCAAGGAATAGCTGGAATAAAAAAAGGTATCGCTGGAACTGATAAAGGCATAAAAGGTATGGAACAAGGTATAAAAAAACAAGATAAAGCTATAAATGAAATGACACTTGCTTATAATAAAATACCTACAATACCACAAGGTACTACTCCTCCTGATAACGAAAATTCATCAAATAATCAAGAACAAAATAACACTAGTAGTTCTGACTCAAACAGTAATAAAAATGATTCTACAGAAAATAAAAATAATAATTCTAGTGAGAATAAACCAAATTTAAATGAAAAAAAAGAAGCTCTAGATGCTCAAATACAACAACTTAAAAAAGCAAGAGCTGAGTTAAATACCAAATTACAAAAAACTAAGTCTCAAAGAAAACAATTAGGTAAAAAACTTAAAAACATGGAATCTCAAAAGAAAGAACTTCAGACAAAATTAAATGATTCCATGAATAAAAAACAAGACATGGAAAAAGGTTTTGACACAATGGAGCAACAAAAAAAATCGCTTCAATTAGTTCTAGCAAAGACACAGGAAGTAAAAGATGAAATACCAAAAGCTTTTAATAAGTCAAAACTCGATTATATAAATTCTATAGAAAACAATAAAATAAAAATAGAAAATACACTACAATCTACTCTAAATTTAGGATTTAGACAGATGTATATAACAGTTTTTTGTGTAAATTTACTTGCATTCATAATATTGTTATTCTATAAAGAAAACAAAACTAGATAAACAAGTCCAATAGTATTATATTGTAAGCTTATGCTATATTTTAAATATTTGAAATTCTTTATCTTTAACTAATATAAACTACAATATAATACTATTCTCTTCCTAATATCTATTCTTAATATAATTTTTATATATTCTTCATTATTAGAAAATTATATTTTCATATCCAAGTATACTTTAAAAGTAATCTATAAAATATATTATTAAAACTACTTTATTTTCAATATCTACTTTTGCCTATTAAAAGATATCTATAAATCAAAATAAACCATATATTTTCAATTATAATATGTTAAAATCATAGTATGAGTATATTAATTTAAGCAAAATGTCATTTAGACTTTATTTTAGTAATTTTATAGAACAAAAGGAATATATCTCGATTTTTAATGTCATTTAGACTTTTATTTATGAAAAGAAAGGAGTGTGTTCATGGATACTTTAGGAAAAAGAATTGCTTATTTGAGAAACTCCAGAAAACTTACCCAGCGTAAACTTATGGATATTTTAAAATTTGAAAACTTAGGTAAGTTTGAAACTGGAGGTAGGAAGCCTAATTGCGATATATTAATGTCAATAGCTGATTATTTTGATGTTAGCACTGACTGGCTTCTATATGGAAAAGAAAAAGTAAACTCCAATAATAGTGTTGAAGAAAATAAGGAAGATTATTTGTATAATCTACATGTAACTGATGACGAAATGATGATATTAAATCTCTATAGGCAATTGAATGAACGTGATAAAATAAAAATAGAAGGAATGCTAGAGTTTAAGATATCTGAATATAATGAATTAGAAAAACATTCTCCTTCTGATAGTAACGATAAACCAGTTTAAACATACATAACTTGATACGAATTTACATCATTTATAAAGATTCTTTTTTTGTGCTAAATTGACAACTAAAATATGGATATTAAGTTGCTCAAATAAACTATAATTTAATTACAAACACATTTATTGTAGTTAGATTAACATATCCATATTTTAGTTTATATGTTTTTTATATGTTTTTAAAAATATTCTATCTCACTATGTAATTCTTTCTATCTCTAATTAATATATTATTTATGTCTTTAATTCTTCCAACATCTTTTTATATACAATTGTACATCCTTTGTAATTTTCCTCTCTAAGAAGGATTGAACATGAAGTAGAATATTTAGTTAAAATATCCAGTTTTTCCATGTTTAAACTTCGTACACCATTGAGAGCTGTAATAAAATCATCAATTGCTCTACAGCACTCTATTACCCCTTCTGAATCTAATTTACACATAATAATATGCCCCTTCTTCATATATTAGTTATTAATATTAATCTTCTTCTGAATATTCTATATTAAGCAATTGATAAATTGATGATTTATATTTTTTTCCTGTTCTTCTGCCATTTAAAATAGCTGACAAATAGTTTTCATTAACACCGACTTTTTTTGCTAATTCTCTTTGAGTCATGTTTAATTCAATAAGCCTTTGCTTGACCTGTATTCCCAAAAAAGGTATCCATTTTTTTCGAGTATCCATTTAATCAAGTTTCCTTTCTAAGTGGATTTATATTTAATTTTATTATTAAATTTATACACCTCCCTCTGTTTAGTATATTTTTTAAATATGTACAAATATTAAGTACATGAATTTATTTAATACTAAATAAGATTTTTTGATTACTTTGTGCTAAAATTAGGATGTAATTTCGTATCATTAAATTAATTATAAGGTCACTTTGACCTTAAGTCAATATTTTTATGTCATTTTGACCTTAATTTTGCAACTATTTATATTTTAAAAAGTCTTTCTGACATTAATTGAATGGAGAGTGTTTATGGATACTTTAGGAGAAAGAATTGTTTATTTAAGAAAAACAAAAAAACTTAAGCAATATGAATTAGAAGAAATGTTAAACTGTGATAATTTGAGTAAATTTGAAAGAAATATTAGAAAACCAAATTATGAGATATTAAAATCCATAGCTGATATATTTAATGTTTCTGTAGACTGGCTATTAAATGGAGATAATATATCACAAGAATCAAATTTAATTTGCGATTCCTCACCAAACTATCCATTTAATAGCATAAGTTCTGATGAAATAAAACTTTTAAAAAACTTTAGAAAACTAAGTGATTATGATAGAGCAAAAATAGAAGGTATGATTGAATTAAAACTTCATGAATATGAAAAAGAGAAAGACTTTGAAAAAACTGAGTATAATAAAAATAAAGATAAAAAAATAGATGAATAATTTTTATGTTGCTTTTGATACGATTTTACATCATTTCTTTGCTCTAATATTTTTATTTCATTTATTTTCTTTTTTATAGTTTTATGATAAAATAATTAGTATATTTTGCTTTACTTGAATGTAATTATTTATACAAAAGTCAAACATAATATAAATGTAGTAAATTTTTAGTTTCAAGTAATCTCTCGTTATTATAACTAAATATTTATTAAAATTAGGAGGATAAAATGGGCTTAAAAGACAAATTCGCGCAATCATTTGCTAGATCAAAAACTATGAGTGGCCCTGAGAAAAAGGCTAATGAAATAATGGGTAAATTACTTCTTAAGAAGGCTATATTACCTATCGTTTTAATGTTCGTGATAATAATCGCTGGAGCTATGCTGAAAATCAATTCTTGGGTTACACTTGGCATAAATTTAGTTATTGCTGTTGGTGCTTTCTTCTACATAAGAAATTCTAGTAAAAAGTATCAAAACTTTAAACCTTATGTTGGCAATTTGATTAGTTTAGAGAAAAAAGGTAAAAAAGAGTATGTTGCTATCATAAAACAAGGTAAATTACCAGTTAAATTACAAATTGCTTATGGTGGTGAAGACCTTGAACATATTAAGAAAAATCAAATGGTTCAAATAAGTTATAATCCAGATGCTAAGATAGCTATTTTAGTTAACAGACAATAATTTTATAGTTTAATTATAAAAAGAGGTAGCATTTAATGCTACCTCTTTTATATTTGTTCATTTTTTCAATTTTACCAATATATGTTGTTGCTCCTCCTAGTTTTAGCCATTTTACTATTAGGTCTATTAGGATTCTGTTTTCTTTTCCTTCGTATATATATCCAACTGTTCCTTTCCTGACAGTGTATGTCCTGATACTATTGCAACTTTCATACTATTTATCACCATCCCTAAATTGTTTGTAAGTTTGGTTTAAGCCTATTGCAACTCCCCAGCAAATCACTCCTTGTAGTACTGCACTAGCATTTAATCCTAGTATCCATATTGAAAAACATATTCCAAGTGCCAATAACACAATTGGAATATATTTATTATTTAGTTGTTTATATCTTTTACAACCTTCTCCTATAATATAAAGAGCAGCTACTAAGATTAGTAACTGCTCTGGTATAAAGTTCATTAAATTATCCATATATCTTCCTCACATTAAAATAACCTTGCTTGAATTGCAAAGACAAAGAATCCTACTAACATGGTAATTATTTCTCCTACTAACCATTTTAACATAGTACTAATTTTTACTTCTTTAAAGCTATAAACTTTAAATTGGTAACATATCTTTTATATCATTTATTAAACTAACTCTAGCAGTATTTACACTAACACATAACTCATCTATTGCCCCTTGGACATTAGTAGAATTAAGTTTACTTACTGTATTATCATAACTTGTTTTCTCTGCTGTTGTTTCTATACTATCAAGTCCTTGTTTTACCTCATTTACTGCATTTACAAGATTTGTTTTGTCTGTCGTATTGAGTAGTGTTGTATCTCCTATTTCACTATTAATTTCTGTCTTATTATCATCAATTTTAGTATTTAACTCTGTTTTAGTAGTTTCTATATCATCTGTCAAAGATATTTTAGTTATATCTATTTTTTTATCTAATTCTTGTATGTCTTTTAAAGTTGCTAAAATAACAGTTGGGTCAACCTTTAAATTTACACTTGATGTATTAGAAACTACCAAAATAATTCTTATAATTAAATCTTTTACACTTCCAGAATCAGCAGTTGGTTTATAAGTCTCTGGATATTTAGATACAGCTATAAGCTTATTATCTGAATCAAATATCCCAACTTCCCTTATCATAAATCCACCAATACTACCTGGTATTACAGTTTCTATAACTATCCAATTAGAATTTTCATCATCTATTTTTACATTACTTATATCACCTTCCCAAACAACCTTTTTAAGAGATGTTTGTTCCTCTGTTGGATTGTATTCATTTCCGCCACTATCTCCAAGTTGTAACTTCACTAAATCTACTTTCTTGCCAAGAGCAGTAGCATTTGCAATGGATGCTTTACCTGCTTTAGTCAAAATAGTATAGTATTTTTGCTCTGCCAATTTATATCGCCTCCTGTTTAGGATATAATATTACTTTTTCCATACTTCTATCATTTCCTGTAGTAATACTTATTTCTCCAAATATATCTATGTTTGATGGTGTCCATGGATATACAGTAACTGTTTCTCCTGTATTTACAGCAGTTCCACAAAATAATTCATTTTTATTCAACAAAATCATTTTAAACCTATGTTCTAAATGACATGGCTTTACATTTTCTAATACTTTATCCAACTCTACAATTGAATTATAACTACAATTATTAACTACAAATTCTAGTATAAATATAAATTCATTGCTAAGAACTTCTACTTCAACATTAGTCTTTGTATAGGCCTCACAGATGTTTTTTATAACCTCTATTTTAGTTGTTCCTAAACTTCGTATTTTGGCTTTTATGTTACTTCTTCTAGTTTCATAATTTAAATCTTCATTATTTTGAATACAAAGTATTTGTTCCCACATATCAAGACCCCATGTGGATGTATCAACAAACATTTGATTTATAGTATCATCAATATTTTCCTTCAATAAAGATAATTCAGCATCATAAGAGTTTTGTATTGCTTCAACTATATAATTTTTATAAAATGATGGAAGTTTATCAATTAATTTCATAAAACTTCCACCTCACTAAAATTTAAAGTTGTAACACTAGGTATTTTATCATCCTCAATTTCTATGTTATCTGTTGAATTATTTACAAGTAAATTACTTAAATCATGGACTCCAGAAGTACTTATTAAAATACCCAAAATTTTTGTATAAACAATTTCTCCAGTTATGGTTCTAAAATATTGATTTATTTTTTCCAAAAAGCTATTTTTTACCATATCCAAAGTGTATCCATCTTCTAATTCCATAGAAGCACTTATACTTATATTTAGAGGTACTGGAGTAGTTACTGTTAAGGTTGGCCCTATTGGCATTTCTTCTTCAATATGTTCTCTACATTTATTTATTATTTCTTCTTCAACAGACTGATTATTTTGACCAAATAGAAGAACTTTAACCGTTCCAGCACCATTCCATCTTGGATATACCTTTGCATTATATACACCATCAACCTCTAAAGCCCATTCTTCATAATGAGCTTTATTTCCACTTGTTGCTTGATTCTTTTGTATTTTGAAAAATCTTTCTCTCAATTCTTCATCAGTTTCAATTTCTGTGCCACCTGAAAATTTATTTATATTTGTTATCTTTTCAACCCCAAATATAGTATCATTTAACTTAAATTCACAGTCAGATGGTAGATTATATTTAGTTCCAATTTCTAATGCTTGAACTGGACTTATATTCCCTTCTTCATCACCAATTACAACATCCTTTATTACTACAAATAATAAATCTTTATAAGAGATAATTGTTCCATTTGCTATTTCTACACCATTATCTCCTATAAACTCAACTTCCCCAGTAGCTTCACTACCAAGTTTTCTATATACACCAAACTCATTTACTCTTTTATCTAGTAATTGGTCATAAGTATCTTCAATAAAGGCCATTTTATGTATATTAGAAAGTTCAACATACATTTTAGCAAGTTCAAAGTTATTTCCAGAAACCATACCATTTAAAAAAGAGCCTTCTCCTTTATAAACATCTAGATTTATATTTTTAAGAGTTCTATTCTTTATTACTTCATAGGTTTGTTCACTATACATTTATTTCCACCTCCCCATAGATAGTGGATATTTTTATATCTGCACTTAATATATCTTTTTTAAAGTTAGTGTTTACTACATTTACTTGTAAAATGTATGGATTCATCAATAAAGCTTCTTTTATATATCTGGATGCTTCACTTTCTGTAAGGCCTTTGCTGTACTTTTGTCCTATTAAATCAGTCAATTCAGTTCCATAATCATCTGAGTAAATTTCATGTTCGTATTTATTTGTTTTTATACATTTATAAACCCAAACTCTTATGGCCTCATTTTTTTCAACAGTCTTAAAATCACCATTTTCTAATATTGGTTCATCTTTTTCAAAGTCCCATGCTACCTCACGGAATAACCCTAATTCTTCTTTTTTAGGGATTTCATAATCCTCTGGAACACCTATAAATGGAAATATTATATTAGACATTATAAACTCACCAACTTACTTACTATTGCAAATTTTTCTCCAACTTTAAACATTATTACTGTATCTCCTTTATTGAGTTGGCTAGTAAGTGGTTCCTTCAATTCATGGGTATGATTATCAAACTGTTTTGTTATAAAATCCTTTGTTGCTCTATCAAACAACCAACAGTCTATAAGTAAATTGTCTTTATCTAAAATTATATTGTTCATTGATACTTTTAAATCAGGCAATTTATTTACTATTATTCCAATAAAAAAAGAAGGTTCATTATGAAATTTACCTTCTTCTCTCATTATTCCAATAAATTCATTGATTGGATTAGCCACTATATCACCACCTTTTATAGAACTCTTTTTGCATTATGAAAATCTTTTCTCTTACTTAATTTACTTATTTTTACCACATCTCCAGTACTTGGAGCATGTATAAATTCTCCATTACCTATATACATCCCAACATGATGAACTTCTTTTCCAAAAAACACTAAATCTGAGGGTTGTAAATTATTTTTACCTACATCTTTTCCATGTCTAGATTGCTCTTTAGATGTTCTTGGTAATTTTACCCCTACTTTATTAAAACAATATACCATTAGACCAGAACAATCAAACCTATTTGGCCCAGTGGCACCCCACTTATAAGCTTTTCCTCTATGCTTCATGGCCTCATCTATAACTGTCTTAGCTCTTCCTGATGCATTGATAGAATATGTGCCATCTCCTATAACTGCTTTTCCATTCTTTTTACCCCAAACATTACATTCTTTGTTACTAGCCATCAATATATCAAAGTGATACACTCCATCTTTTATATTTATTGCTCCTCCTCTATCAGTAACAGTATAGACTTTTCCATCTCTAGATGTACCAGTTCCCTTTACTTGTATCTTTGTTCCAAATTTGATACTCTTTGGTGCTGCGCAAGTATTCTTTTTAGGGTCTAGTCTATTACCTTGTGCATCATAAAGTCCACCTTCCATAGAATTATTTGCAGGGTAATATGCAGTAAATAAGGCTTTAACCTCATTCCCATTCATAATACCATCACCACTATCAACAAGTTCCTTTTGCTCATCTTGCCCTACAGACTTTTCATCCATAATATTTTGAAAATTAAGTTCTAGTTCAATTTGATAATCTCCATTTTGCCATGTATGTTTATCTGTATCTATATAAAATAACCCTACTAACTTAGTATATGAATCTTTTACTTTTACACCTCTACCAGTTACACAACTTGTATCTCCATATCCTTTTAGAGAACAAGTCCTTTCAATTCCTTTAAACTCACTTTCTATATCTGTTGTACTATTTTCTTGTTGTTGTATAACTTTTTGCATTATTACATTTACTTCTTTAAATAGTGAATCATTAACCTTTTCACTAATCTTATTTCCATATTGGTCAACTACCAACACTTTATTTTTTACATTTTCCATACTTTCTGAAAAAGTTGTATTGATAAGGTTAAATCCTTCTTCAAAAGTAACATTTAATGTAACAGTTCCTTTCTCAATAACATTAAATTTATCAAGATTAGCTTCTATCATATATTTTTTCTTTGTAGTCTTACTTGCTTCTGTATAAGCACTCATTATGGTATCATATCCATTTACAGATATAAACATTTTAGTATATTTTACATTTGTCTTTGGTATATTCCCAATTGCAAGCTTATTATCTGCAAATACTTGCTTTGCAATATCCTCTACTAACTTGTCCTTAAAATTATAGGACACTTCACTTTGTAAAAGTAAAAATCCCATATCTTTAGCTGTAAAATTGATGTTAACACTACTTGAGTCTTTAGACCTATTAATTATCATTCCTCTAAAAAGTTCTTTTTCATCTACATAAAAACAAACTGTACTAGCTATTGGAATATCAATCTGTTGAAAATTAATATCAGAAGCTGACTGTACTATAGAAAACTCTAATGTTCGTGATGGAGACTTATAATCTCCAGACCAAGAAACTGTATCTACAATATTACTTATATCATATATATTTCCGTTTTTTATGTGTACCCAAATCTTTATAATAAAAAATCACCTACCTTTTTATTTAACTTTGAGTAATTTTTTATAACAATTACACTACTTTTTAGGATTTGCTCTAGGTATCTGTAGTCTTTTATATTCTCTTAAATCCAATGAAAAGTACACATCTCTTGTGCCATCTTTTTCTTCATAGCTAAAACCTTCTATTATCACTTCCATATTTATATTTGTTTCTGTAACTGTAAATCTCAATATGAAACCTTCATTCATCCATCTTTGGATTTTATTTACACAATCATAAGGTGATGGAAATCCGTTATAATTACAGAAAGAATATTCTTTATTTGGAAAAAAACTAGATATATTGATACTTCTAAGGGCTACTCCTCCAAAGGTTGCTACTTCTCCAACTTTAAGTATATTTGATGAGTTTATAGTTGCTTTTCCATTTATACTTATTGATGCTGGTATTACTGGAAATCTAAACCTATCTTCAGCTTGTCTAAGCCACATTTCCATTATAGAACACCTCCTAGTTGTGCCATTTGTATGCTTGCAACTAATTTTGATGTTACTTTTTCAATATCAGCTTCTTCTCTAATTACTATTGTATCAGCTAATTTGGCTATGCTTATATTTCCACCATTTTTTCCACTTCTATATTGATTTGCTTCTTGCTTAGTTAAAACCATTTCACCTTCATGAAGTCTTGCTGAATATTCATTGTAAGGTACATAGTTTAATCCAAATGCAACTCCTGCTGCATCCCCAGCCTTTGTTCCAGCAGATGGATTCTCTTTATAATTTTTTTTGCTTTTTTCCACTAAATTTAAAACAGTTCCTGTTATACTTCCATTTTTCATCTTATTAACCATAGTTTGCCACCACTTGCATATATCTTTAACTATTTTACACACTTTATCTAGTATGTTAAAGAAAGCTCCTAATATAGGCTCTATAATTTTCCATCCAGCTTCTAACAAAGGTCCAAGTGTCTCCCATACTGTTTTCCATATAACTCCTAATGTTTCTATAAAGTTATTTATTTGAGGAGCATATTCTCCTAAAAAAGTAAAAATTCTTGTAATAATAGGACTAACAGCTTCTACAACAGGTCCAATCAATTGAAATGCAGTTGTTACCACAGTACCAAATATACTTATTATACCTTGTGCAACTGGTGATTTATTATTTATACTGTCTAATAATCCATTAACTAGATTTACTATAGGAAGTAATGAATTTGTTAATGCTGTAAAATCAATATTTTGAGCAAGCATCTGACCTGTATTACCTATTGCTCCTGGAATATGCCCTAACGCTGTAGCTGTCTGAGTTTCAATCGGATTTTGTTTATTTTCAGCAATCTTTCTTCCATTCATTACATCTGCTACTTTTTGAGAAAATCCACCCAAACTTTGTGGTACCTTTTCTAAAAATGAATTTATCTTTTTTAATCCACCTTGTAATATAGTATCAAATGGTTCAATCATGTTATTCAATCCCATATCAATATAAGTTGATGCACTAGACAATAAACCAGGAATTGTACCAGCCATTTCACCAGCTAATCCATTTTGCTTCTCCTTTATACCTTTAAGCGCATCATCAAATGTTTTATAATTTTCTCCAACCAAAGTATTAAGAGCATCCATATTTCCTTTTGATGCACTTACAAAAGCTGCTGACACATCTTGTTCACTACTAGTATCCATATTTAGTGCTCTGACATCTACCATAGCCTGAGTTATATCCTTTGATTTACTAGTATCTCCTCCACCAATCATCATTGCCTTAGTACTCATTGAGATAACTTCACTAGGATCAAAAGGTGTTTTTAATGCAACATCTTTTACTATATCATCATAATACTCATTAGCTTCAGACTTAGCTTTAACCTTATCTTTAATTCCTGTGGTTCTTTGAACAACATTAGTTAAAACAGCTTTTTGATTTTGTCCTTTACCTACTAAATCTACACCTTTTTTTACAGCTTCGCCTACTGAAAATCCATTAGTAATATCAGATATTTTGTCTTTTATTCCTCCTAATACACTACTTGCTTTATCTTTTATTGAAATAGCCCCACTCCATACTCTCCCAGCAAATTGCTTTAATTTTGATAAAGTACCTATTAAAACATTTTTAGCTAAGTCTTTAACTGAAATGGCACTAATCCATTTACTATTTTTAATTTTATTTAATATATTTAGTGTATTTTGGACGAAGTTACTTCCTTTTACATCCATCACTAATCTACTATTAAAAATTTTATTCTTAAATCCAGGTAATTTATCAGTAACCATTTTTTTAGGAACATCTAGTGTTCTAGTTTTGACACGCTGAACAATATCTTGTACAGTTTTTATTTTTGTAGGTTTATTACCTCCTGCTTTCTTAACCTCAGAATTATCATTTTGTGACCTTGCATTTGGATGTGTATTTCTTCCTTTTTTACTATTTGCAACTTGTGATAATCTAACTAACTTACTTCTAGCCTTTTCTGCACTGCTTCCAATTATCTCTAAGTCTTCACTAAAGTCTTTACTTGCTGAATTTGTATTATTCATACTTACAGTCATTTTTTCTATGGAAGAATTTACACTTTTTATACTGTCTTTCATTTTTTTTATAGAAGAATTTACACTACTTATACTATTACTTGCGCTAGCCATAGAACTCTTAATATTATTTGCCATTGCATTTGTTGAAGGAGAAACAGATACAGTAACTCTTCTAAAAGTTTCAGTAACTGCTATGATTTGTTTCATTTTAGGAGTGTAATTATCTGTAAGATACATATTTATACTTTCTTCCTTTACATTACCCACTATATACCACCTCCCGTCAAAGGACAAACTCCATATCCATTCTTCATTTTCTCAACTTCTTCCTCAATTTCTAAGGCGAAAAAAGCTTCAATAAGCTTTAATTCGCCTTTATCCATTGCATAAAAAAGGGACGGTCTAATACCTTTTTTCTTCCAATAATAATACATTATTGTCGTTTTAGTATCCGTCCCTATTAGTTTTTTACCTCTTCTATTACTGCATTTTTACCATAACCCATTACATCTTGAAGGATTCTGTATAAATTAGTAATTTCGCCTGGTAACAATAGCTTTCTCGCTAATTCCTTTGGAGTTGGAGCCTTAAATTTATCCATTAACTCCTTATTTTTAAATAAAAGATTTCCATCTAAATCACATATACCTTCTATAACTGTAAGCATCTGCATTTCTGGTAAATCTATATCTGTTTTCATATTCTCATCAATTTTAAGACATGTATTTTGTATCTCTTCATCTTTACTTATCGTTAAAGCTCTACACATTACTTTAAACTCTTGGCCAAATACATTAGATAGTCTTTTTAGTTCAACTATTGTACTTGGTCTTTCTAAATTTTCTGTATCTGCATTTAAAAGTAAGTCTACTATATTTATATTTTTTTGTAATCCATTTTCACTCATTATTATTTACTCCTTTATCAATAAATTTCTATTCACTGACTATTTATATTTATTAACTATCTATATTTATCAACTCTTCACACAAAACTAAATTATATCAAGGAAATCATACTCAGTAAATGTAAAAGGAGCTTCTATCTCTCCTTTTACTCCAACTTCCCAGTCAGCTAAAGTTAAGTCATCAAAAGCTATATTTTTCACGGCTATTCTTTCCGCTCCATAAGAATCTGGGTCATTTAACTTAGATATAGCTACAAATCTAGGTTCAGAACCTCTTTTTATTTTTTCTCCAATTAGCTTATGCAATCTTGAGCTAACATGATATAAAGTTATTGAACCTTTCCCTTTGTATCCCATATACTTCGTATCAGTTCCCATTTGACCTGCTATTATAATGTCTTCTTTTGTAAATTCCATCTTTGCTTGAAATTTCTTTACTTCTGCTACTTTATCTCCATCAAGCCAAAGTTCTCCCCAAGTACCACTCATTACATTTCTAGCTTCCATATTTGCCATATTAATAATCCTCCTATATTTCTATTGATAAATCTATATCTTCCATAGCATCTAACATCTTTATTTTTGCTATTAAGAATACTTTTGAGCCTGTATTAGCTTCTCTTATTTCTTGCTCTTTCATATTAGATATGTCTATATTTTTAGATTTTAAATACTGTTTTTGTGATTCTATATCAATATCTATAATTGAACCAGCTTCTATTAATTCTTCTTTTTCTAATTCCTCTAGATATTCTTTTATAGCCACTATTAATATACATTTATTATCATAACTATTAGGAATCTTGCCTATATAATCATCTATTATTACTTTCTTTATATCATTATTTATAATATCCAAAGTGTCAACTATCTTGATTTTTTGGAACATCGCTCCTTTTTCTTCAGTTAAATCAGTTAAAGAATTTATTCCTCTAGCAATTCTTATAGCTCCAGCTTCTTTAATAAGAATAAGCTCTCCATTATTAACTTTTGACTCTGCATCGGCTTTAGTAATTTTAGGTATATCAACAACATCACTAAGCTTAGTATAAGTTATTGATTGACTTAAAGGTGTCCCTGTTATAATACCAGCTATCCTACTCGTAAACTCATCAGCACTATACTTCTTTGTTCCAACTAGTGCATCTTCTGTAGTAAAATTAATTATTCCCTCATGATTTCCTGCAACTTTGCCCAATATAGCTTTAACTTTAACTTTGTCTGTATCTCTAAGTTTAATTATCCAGCTTTTGATAACAGTCTTATCAGCTTCTATTGCTTTAGGCATGCATAAATAATTAAATTCTTTAGTTTCTAAAAAGTCTAAGGCACTTTGAACCTCTTCCTCTTCTCCTAGCACATAAACTAATACTTTATTTGGTGCATTGACATTTCCCATCAAAGCCATATTTATATAGTCTTTATTTTCAACAGATAAATCAGCTGGTATATCTTCTTTTTCATGTATTTCATTGAATCCTAGTGCTTTGGTATCTTTAAGCACTATTGCAATTATTCCTCTAGCTGAACGCTCTTTAACAGTTGTAGCTAGCTCCTTAAATGATATATTGATACTTGGTAATCCTATAGCCATACTATCACTCTCCTAAGTTTAAATTTATTTCTTCCATATTTTCATATACTTCTTCTTCCTCATATATACTATCAAGAAAGTTTAATGTAATTGAAAAGTTCAATGTATAAATTGACTCTTCTTTTTTAATACTTTGTTCAATTTTAGTTATATTTAATTTTCTATTTCTTACATTTACAGTTCTATTAAATAGTTTATCAAGTTCATCTGAAACTTCATACATTCTTATATTATTTGATTGTGGTCTTGGTAAATATTTTATAGACATAACAACATCTTTGTTGTTTGTCTTTAACATTATGGGTGTGCAAAGAGCTGATACCATACTTACAAAAAAACAAGACCCTTCAGAGCCTTGCACACTTTCATCATCAATAAAAATACTTTCATCAAAACTTTTTTTAAGTATATCAATAATTGTTTCTAATATTTCTTTGTATTTAAGCAAATAATCACCACTCTATCACTAAATATTTTTTTACTTAATGTGACAATCTTCTTATGAGTAGCATAAGTAATTTTTAAAGATACATCTAATTTCTCTATTGTTATGTTCCCTCTATATTTTTAGGTAATATCATATTTTTCAATTCCTCACCTCCCTCACTATAGATTTCTTTCACAATAACATTATCTCACATATTTTAGAGGGTGTTGTTGCTATAGTGTATATAAAGTGTCGTAAAAGTGTTATGTTTTTTATAATATTTCACTTAGCTTACAAATCATCTTTTTCTTTAAGTTGTAGCAAGAAGTTCTATCTAAATGCAATTTCATAGAAATATATGTCATGTTATTTTTTGTCTTACTATTATAGAATAGATTAAAAAATTCCATTTCCATATCATTTAGACAAGTTAGAGCATTTTCTATTTTTTCCTTTTCTATTTCTATATCATCTTTTTCCATTTTTAATTTTCTTAATCTCTCCTCTTTTTTTACAACTTCATTTTCAACAGAAGAGCTTATATTATATGTAGTACTAGTCTTTTCAGTATAAACTACAGCTCCACATCCAAAGTATTCATTTTCACATCTTTTTATATCTAGGTTAATATTCTTTATCTTTACATCCAAATACTTGTAATTATGTAATCTTTCATCTGTTTCCTTAAGTAATATATCTTTTTTATTATCCATTATATTTCTCCTTTTTATATTTTATTGTCTTTAGCTTTAACTTTATAATGATAGTTTCTAATCAATAGTTTTATTGCAAATTCCACAATCTTTAAAGAACATTTTGTTCTATATATATTCAAAAAATTTTATCTATATTTTGTTCTAAAATAACAGAATTTTTTTATGCAAAATGAATCATAAATTTTTATGTTTCTTTCTATTCTTGATACATAATTATTTGTAATTCCTACTTTTTTCAAGTTTAGCTTGTGCCAGACTCATAGATTCTCTGTAATCTTTTAAATTATTTTTAAACATGCTTTTCTCCTCCTAGTATAATTAAGAATATTTTGTTCTTATCTATTACCATTATATAGAATCGTTTGTTCTTTATCAATATTTTTTAGAAAAAATTATTCTTTTTTCTTTTATTAGTTTTAATTTTTAGAACAATTTGTTATAATTTATACATAAGGTGGTGTTATAATGTTTGCCAAAAGATTAAGAGAACTTAGAAAGGAATTTGGATTTACTCAAAGAGAACTTGGTGAAAAAGTAGGAGTTTCTCAAAGAGTTTTAGGATACTATGAAACAGAAAACAGATTTCCTGATGAACATATTTTAAATAAATTGGCTGATGTATTTAATGTATCAGTTGATTACCTTCTTGGAAGAACCTTGGTTAAGGAAAATATTGACACTGTTGCGGCACATAGAAAAAATCCACATGAAGACTTGCCTGAAGAAGCTCAAGAACAACTTAATGATTATATAGAATTTTTACTAGATAAATATAAAAAAAAATAAACTATATAATGAGCAGATTTATTTCTCTGCTCTTTTAATATAACTTTTCATCAAACATACATTCTATATTAGGGGGATTTTTATGAATAATTTGGATAAACTTTTTGAATTAGCTTCTCAAGAAGAGATAGTAATTCATTATACCACTCATATTGCAGGTGACTTAGAAGGATTATATATAAACAAACATGGTATAAAAGTTATATCATTACTCAATAACTTAAAACAAAATACCAATAAACTTACATCCATATTAGCAGAGGAACTTGGACATCATTTCACTAGTTTTGGATACTATATATCCTCTTATAACGATTATTACACAAAAATCATTATAGACAAATGTGAAAATAAAGCTTTAAAATGGGCTTGTGAATTTTTAATTACAGAAGAAGATATAATAAATATAATTAATTCTGGTATTACTTGTGTTTATGAAATGGCTGACATACTTAATGTAGATATCAAATTTTTTCAAAAAAGATTGGAATTCTTATCATTAAAAAAACAAGCTTTACCACTTGGTAATGATAAATATCTTGTATTAACTAATTTGCCATATTTCTACATATTTGATCCAATTTCATAATAAAATGGTAGTGATTTTAATTGACTTAATAGCAAAAATCTATATATTTATTTTAGCAAATTTTGGTTTCTATAAACTCAATATTAATATATAATAATGATAGCACATTATTTAAAATTCTAAAAACAAATACATGCTTTTTTAAGAAAGGTTGTTTGATGAATGTATAAAGAAAAGTTTTTTGATAATTATTTTAAGTTCTTAGCACTATTTTTTTGGCCAATTATGTGGTATAAGTGGATAGTAATTTCAAATGGTACCCTTGAAAATACATTATTTACTGCTTATACAATTGTTGCAATTATTTACATCATTTTATATTCAAGATTTATAATAAAATATAAAGACATTACACAAATAGATTTCTTTTACAGGATAAGCACTTTACTTGCATTTATGTTTACTCTTTTTAGTTTTTTAATATATCCAAAGAGTTTATTTTTCTTGTATCTAAAGATAGTTTTTACTGGAATATATTTTTATTATTCAATAGTAAAAACACTTAAATTTAAACATGAAGAAGGAATAGTGGGAATTATGGCCTCAATTCTATTGATTGTAATCACCTTGTTCTATTAAATCTAAGTCTATTTGACTTAATATGACTTTAAATGTTAGACATATACATCGTTTTCTGATATTATTTAAGTTGGTAGCTTTATATTAATAATGAAATACACTATAAAAGGAGTTAACTATTATGGAAAATATGGAAAAACAAGTTTTAGTAACAGTTGGAGAAAAAGAGATAACTAATATCGATATTGAAAATGCATTAAAATCATTAGACCCTTATCAAGCAATGCAATTTAAAACTGAAGAAGGAAAAAAACATTTATTAAATGATTTAGTAAACCAAGAACTATTCTTCTTAGATGCTAAGGAAGAAAAATTAGATGAAGAAGAAGTATTTAAATTAGAAATGAAAAAGATAGAAGCAAATGTATTAAAGCAATTTGCTATAAATAAAGTTTTATCTAGTGTTGATGTAACAGAAGATGAAAAAGTAAAATTCTTTGAAGCTAATAAGAGCTCTTTTTCTAAACCAGAAAGCGCAACTGCTAAACATATACTAGTAGATAGTGATGAAAAAGCTAAAGAAATACTTGCTCAAATAAAATCAGAAGAAATATCTTTTGAAGATGCTGCTATTAAACATTCTTCTTGCCCATCTAAAGATATGGGTGGTGATTTAGGAACATTCGGTAGAGGACAAATGGTTCCTGAGTTTGAAGAAGCTGTATTCTCTATGGCTAAAGGTGAAGTAAGTGAGCCAGTTAAAACTCAATTTGGATACCATATAATAAAGTTAGAAGACCTTCAAGAAAGTACAGAATCTACATTTGATGAAGTTGAAGCTGAAGTTGAAAAAAGTTTATTATACCAAAAACAAAATGAAGTTTATGGAAATAAAATAAATGCTCTTAACGCTAAATATGGAAATCTTGTAAAATACAACGACTAATAATAAAACAACAGATAAAAAAAGCTGTCTTATCTATAATTCTTAGAAAAGACAGCTTTTATATTAAAGTTTAAGAATTTAATTTCATATTATTATTCTTTTATTACAAAGAATAGAAGTAGAAACTTGAAAAGTTTCAAAAAATTTTCTAATTATCATCTGCTAAATTTTTATATCCACGTATTATCTCATAACAATAACCTATTACATCTCTTCTTTTTATTATTCCAATAAATGTATCTTGGTCATCTATAACAGGAATAAAATTTTGATTTAAAGATTTTATTACTAAATCTTCAATGTCTGCATTGATGGAAACAGGAGAATTATCCATTTTTCTATTGATATCTGTTACTGGAACATCTTCCAATCCTTTTAGGTCCAGATTTAAGTCGTTTTTTAATGTCCATAAAAAATCACCTTCTGTTATAGTTCCAATATATTTACCCTCTTTGCTTATTATTGGAATCGCAGAGTATTTGTGATATTCCATTTTTTCTAGGGCTTGCCTTATAGTGTAGTCTTCATATATATATGCTACTTCACTTTTTGGTGTTAGAAAGAATAATATGTTCATTACACTACCCACCGTTACCGAAAACTTACAAATATTATCCAATATTTATAATGTTACTTTTTTGCAGTAACTTTCTCCTTTCTCATTTTCTAAGTATTTTTTAGATACTATACGCTGTAACAAGCGTTTTTCTTTTAATAGCTTTAAATGTCTATGCTTTATTAATATTTTTGTATGGTCTATCAGCGTCACTTATTCTTTTTATAGAAAATTAACTAGAGATTAATTGACTTAAACTTAGCCATAATAATTTTACTCTACACTATTAATTTTAACATATTTATCTTATTATTAATGCCTTTATTTTAATAATTTTAATTTATTTTGAAATTAATTTAGTTTCCAAAAAACTGAAAAAACCGCTAAACGATTAGCGGCTTATCTGTCATATTACTAGAATACTAATATATATGAATTTTTAATTATAATCTAACTACATTAGCAGCTTGAGGACCTTTAGCTCCATCTACTACTTCGAATTCAACACTTTGTCCTTCTTCTAATGATTTGTATCCATCTCCTGTTATAGCTGAGAAATGTACGAAAACATCTCCTTCACCTTCTACAGATATAAATCCAAATCCTTTTTCATTGTTAAACCATTTAACTACACCAGTTTTCATTAATAAATCCTCCTAAAAAAACACAATTATTTAGCTACTATTTCCTGTAACCTTATTACTACTTTATCACATATAGCTATGTTTGTCAATTATTATTATTTTTATACATTAATAAGCATTTTTTTTAATTTATAATATTAAATCATTGTTATCTTTTATACTTTATTTTTCTTTATACATTTTTAATAGTTTATTTTTATTATATGGAATCTTATAGATTTATCACTCCAACCTAAATCCCATGGCACAAGCATTCTATCAGTATTATGACAGGTTACCAAAGGATATCCTCTTGAATCCAATCCTGTTACAGTTGAAACATGTGTTATTCTACCTTTTTTTTCATATCCTACAAAATCTCCAGGACGTAGATTATAAGCTTCTTTGTAAACATCTTCGTAAGAACCTTTAGCTATTAATGAGCCTCTTCCACTATAGAGAGCATAATTTTTAAAAGCTTGTGCATTTACCCATGCTTTTGTTCCTGCTCTTTCACTATAATTCCAAATTGAATTTTTCTTAAACTTTCCACTTTCAAACATTATCTGTGATGCAAAGTTGGCACAATCTCCACCTTCTGGATTATAATCTCTATAATTTGGATTAAACTTCATACCATGTTCTTCGTCTGCTGCTGCTCCACAGTATTTATGTGCATAATCTATAGCCTTCTTTTGCTCCTCTGTGAGCTGTAGCTCTACAGCATTTTGTTGACCAATATAGCTTCTTATATCATCAGATTTTATATTTTCTAAATTTAAAGAATCTGCAAAAGGGTCTGTATACCACTCTTTAGTTATGACATATTGATTATCTATGATTTTTACATTTAGATAATGATATGTACCTATTCTAAATGCATTTTCTTTGTCCTTTTGATTTTCATATGAGTACTTATACTCAGTTGATACAGAACATATTATGCCATATAAGTCTTTTTCTTTTTCTTTTATTTTTTTAACTTTGACTCTTGTTTTTATATCTTTAAACTTTACACCTTGTTTACTAGACCAATTTTCTAAATACTTCATCTTTTTTACTTCATTTTCATAAGCCCAAAGACCAAACTTTTTTTCTGTCTCATAAAGGCCTTTTAAAATATTTTCATTTTTCTCCAATATTGCCTTATTTCTGTAGTCAAATAAATTTTCAAGCAATAGCTTATACTGGTCTTTTACATCATCACCTTCAACAGTAGCAGATTCTATAACTTTTTCTTTCATATTTTTCATACTTAAATCATTAATTAAAAATACACCTGCTGTAGTAGCTAAAGATAAAAATACAAATGCCATTATACCTTTGATGTACTTATTTTTATTTTTCAGTATTTTCAAAGCTACACCTCCCAAATAGTACACCTTACGAATAAATTCACAAAAAAGCTGTTATTATATACAATAATTTTCATATTTAATAATTCTCTATCTTATTATGTCCAATATTAAAAATTAATTGTATTGATACACTGTTTTTTTTACAAATTTTTATTTTATAATCTACTTTTTTCTTTTTTTTATAGTAATATATATGTATATAAATATTTTGTTATCATTATGATTAATACATACTAATGGAGGGTTTTTTATGCAAAAAAAAGTCGCAGCAATTAATGACTTATCTGGAATAGGAAAATGTTCATTATCAGTTGCTATACCTATACTTTCAGCATTAAAGGTTCAATGTTGTCCATTTCCAACAGCTATACTTTCAAGTCAAACTGGTTATCCTGAGTTTACATTTTTAGATTGTACTGATGAGATGGTAAAATATTCAACTGTTTGGAAAAATTTAAAAGTCAACTTTGACAGTATATATAGTGGTTTTTTAGGTTCAAAACATCAAATTGAAATAGTGGCAAATTTTATAAATGATTATCCAAATGCTTTTATTGTAGTTGACCCTGTAATGGGTGATAATGGAATTATGTATCCAATCTTTACAGAAAAAATGAGACATGAAATTAAAGAATTAGTTAGACATTCAGATTTAACTACTCCTAATTTAACAGAAGCCTGTTTCTTAACTGGAAATGACTATACAAAAAAGGATTATAATAGAGATGAACTTATAAATATTGCAAAGTCTGTATCTTCTTTAGGACCTAGTAAGGTTGTAATCACAGGCATATTAGAAGATGATAATATATTAAATTTAGCTTATGATAGAGATACTGACCATGTATTTTTTACATCAGTTAAATACAATAATTGCTCTTATAGTGGAACAGGAGACATATTTACATCTATACTTTGTGGTATGTTAGTGAATAAACATGATTTGGGAATGGCTGTTAATACAGCAACTGACTTTATATATAAAACTATAAATTACACATCTCAATTTGATACCAATAGAAATGATGGGGTTATGTTTGAAAACTTTTTATCAGATTTAACTAGTATATAAAATTCAAAAAAATTATCCATTTTGCAAATACCTATAATATAAAATTTAGGTGTTTAAAAAATGGATATTATTTATTAAATTATTGGTATTTCAATTGTTACCATGGCACCACCAGTTTTTATAGAGTTTTCAATATACAAAGTCCCATCATGTTTTTGGACAATATTATTTACAATGTATAGACCCATACCGTAATGAGATTTAGAGTTCCTACTTAAATCACCTGTATAAAATTGTTCTTTAGCTTTTGATAAATCTTCCTTAGAAAAACCTCTTCCACAATCTGTAATTACAAATTTTAAGTATCTTTGATTTACTAATACATCAAAATATAAATTACTTTGATTTGTTGAATAATCAATAGCATTTGAAATTATATTCATAATAGCTCTAAATAATAATTCTCTATCTATTATTATATTCTTAGGTAAATCATCTTGCTTATAAAATTCCACACTTAAACTTTTTGTACTGGAGAGTGCTTCTATTTGCACCAAAACATCCTCTATAAATTTATCAATATTAATACTTTCTTTATTAATCATATAACCTTTATCTGCTTTAGATATGTATATTAGAGTATTAATATATTTTTCTATCTGAGTAGCGCTATTTGCTATATATTCCATATATTCTAATAGCTCAGCATTTTCATTTATTTCAATTAATAAATCAGTATTTCCATGTATAATGGTTAATGGTGTCTTTATATCATGTGCTAATGCAGATATCTGTTCTTTTCGAGTTTCTTCCAGTCTCCACTGCTTTTCTAAAGAATCTTTTAATGCTAACTTCATTTTTTCTATAGAAAAAAGAACATTGTCAATTTCATAAATATCACTAGACTCTATTGTAAAATCTAAATCTTGCTGTTGTATTTTTTCTGTAGCATTTTTCAAAAGGTCCATTTTTGCATTAATTTTTTTACCAAAGGATTTTGATAGTATAACCATTTCAATAAAAAATGCTATAACAAAAATAATAATCCCTAATACTTCTGGTTTTGGTAAATATTTTCTTAAAGCTGGAGAATTAAATTCTGATACTATATCATATCTTATTATACATACTTCATTTGGTCTAAAAAGTTTTATATAATTGTCTGACGAATGGCCGCTTTTTACTTCGATACCTTTCATTAAATTCCAGGTTTCTTTTGCTTCTTCATTATTAAAAGTTCCTGAAGTTAATCTACCATCTAAAGTATAGATTCCATAATCACAAAAATCTGGTATTATATCTTTAGTTACTTTTTCACTTGAAATAATTTCATCTTTATATTTATAGATTTGCTTTTCTGCATAATTGGATGGCAATACTACTCCTAATGATAATAACACAGAAAACAAAAATACTAAAAGAATTCCCAAAGTAATTGTTATAACAAAGAATACAGATAAATATCTTACAAAAATAGTTCTTAACTTTACAACTTTTTTATTATTAAACTTTTTTTCCCAAAACATTCGTATCATATCCTCCAAACAGTTTAATTAACAAATAAACAACTATGTATCTGATTATTTTTATCTCTTTTATGCTATCAAATTATACTATAATATAATAATACAAATAATCTAAATAAACAATTAGTTATTTTATTCTTCAGATTTCTTACCTTCCCATTTAGAAAACCAAATACATAAAATTACAAATGCAAAAATAGTTGCAAAACCACAAATTAAACCTATTAACTGAAACTCTTGAATGGATTCAATTTCTTTAGAACTTGAAAAAGATGCCCAAACACTTACAAATCTAACGCCCCATGCACAAGGAATATATTGCCATATACCATCTCCTAGTCCAGTTAGTAATAGTGCTGAGAGTAAAGTTTCCACTATACCTACTCCAATTGATGCTCCTTTTCCAAATCTCAAACTTAAGAATAAATGTAATATATATTCAAATAGATTACTTCCAACTAAAATTAAAATTGAAATCATATAAAAACTTAGTGTAAAAAGATTATCATTAAAAATAGTATTTATACCAAATTTAAAACCTAAAACAGAAACTAATGTTGCTCCAAAACCAAGGCATATTAAAATTATATATTTACTCATGAGTGTAAGGTATTTTGGATTAGATGCTGTTAGTATATGCTTATAATTTCCTGAGTAATATTCTTGTTCAACACACATTGAACACATAATACTTGATAATAAAGGAAAAGCTATAGCTATAACTTGTAAATATACTACTATCTTTGATATACTATCATAACCTGAAATATTGTAATATCCTAAAAATAAGCCTATTCCTACTAATACAATACAAAAGTGTATTAGTACTATGTAAGTTCTTTTTAGTTTTATCAAGTCAGAATTAAATAGTCTTATTAGTTGTGCCATATTATTTCACCTCTCTATTTTTAAACCAAACACTTGTAGCTAAAGTAAATAATATAAATAAAACAATAGATATTAATATCCCTGGTAAAATAACATTAGTACTTAAAAGTTCATTCCCTTCTGGTACAGGAAGCCCATTTGGTAAAATATGCAATACCGCAGCCATTAATCTTGATGGAATTGAATATGGAAATAAGTACCATGAACTTGTAGTTGAAAAAACAGCTACTCCAAGCACAGTGAAAAACATATTTATTAAAACTGTAATAAACAAACCAAATTTTGAAGCTAAAAACATACAAAGTGGAATTTGCCACATAAATAGTAAGATAAGTACTATAGTTCCAATAATATTTTGATTTATTAAAATAGTTTTCTTATAAACTACTCCAATAAAAACTATCCCTATCATGAAAATAATTGAAGATATACAAAGTATAATGGTACAATAAAGTATTTTTCCAGTCCAGATATTTTTTTTGTCAACTGGCAATGACAAGACACCTTGATACTTCTTTTTTTCATCTTTTTGTACTACTAAAGAACAAATTAAAGTTATTGCTCCTGGAAGAAACATAGTATACCACCAATTGTAAGTACCATTTTGTCCTCCACCTAGTCCAAAACAGATAAGTATAGAAAATATTGGGGCTATCCAAGACAATCTCATTCCAAAAGTTCTTTTCATCTTTTGGAACTCTGCTCTAACAAATCTTTCCATCTTACTTACCTCTCTTTCTATTTTCAGCTACAACTTTCATAAAAAGTTCTTCTAAATTTTGTTCTTTTGATACTTCTCCTTGATACCCTATTACTCCATTAGAAATTATTCCAATTTCATCTACAACTTGCTCAACCTCAGACAAAATATGACTTGATAAAATAACTGTAATTCCTTGCTTTGGAAAAGAACGAATCAATTCTCTAAGTTCTTCAATTCCAATAGGGTCAAGTCCATTTGTAGGCTCATCTAAGATTAAAAGTTTTGGGTGATTTAATAATGCGATAGCAATACCAAGACGCTGCTTCATACCTAGAGAAAACTGACCTGAACGCTTTTTAAAAGTATCTCTTAAATCAACAATCTCTAAAACTTCTTCAATGCGAGAGTCAGGAAGACCAAGTAATGTAGTATGAACTTTTAGATTCTCTCTTGCTGTTAAATTCTCATATATAGCAGGTGATTCAATAAGAGACCCAATGTTTGCTAAGTCTTTTCTAGTCCATCTATGACCTTCAAATAATATCTTTCCAGAAGTGGGGTTTAAAATCCCTGTTATCATTTTTAATAAAGTAGATTTCCCTGCTCCATTTGGTCCTAATAATCCATAAATAGAATTATGTTTAATTGCAATTGAAATATTATTAACTGCAGCCTGCTCCTTAAATTTTTTAGAAACTCCTTTTACCTCCAAAATATAATTACTCATAATTTTCATCCTTTCTTTTGTCAAACTTATTTACAAGAATCATTTTAAATCATAAATATAAGGATTTTATAAGGATTAAAAAATTATAAAAAAAAATGATGTGCTTTTAAATAAAACACATCATTTCTTATGTTAACTCTATTAATTCTCCATTGTAGTATATCTCTACTTCTTCAACCCAAATACTATTATCATCTTCTTGAATGACATTTTTGATAATATTATTTATAGTATATATTATATTTTGTTCATTTAAATAATCCTCTTTCCAAGAAACTCTCCCCTTTTCATCAGGTTCAACTAAGTTTATCTTTACTAGACTATCTTTTTCCTGAACTTCAACTTCCATATCTAAACCATTAAAATACTCATGTGATAAAGTATCTAAGATTAACTGTAGTTTATCTTTTAATGTACTTTCTTCATCTATTTGCAAGTATTTTACTATCTTTTCATCCTTTGAAACTATCTCTATAGGTATTTTAGCTGTTTTTTTAGGATTAATTGTATCAGTTTCTTCTTTGATGTCTTCACCTTTCTTTACAACTGCAGAATCTCTAGAATCAACCAATTCTACTTTGTCAACTTTATAATCCATACATGCTGTACTCAATAAAGTAGTAGCAATTATTAAAAAACTTACTGCTATTTTATTCATAAGTATCCCTCTCCCAATTCTATTTCGATACTTATTATACCATAGTATAGACTATATTTTTATACTTTTAGGTCAATTTATTAATTATAGTAATAAATTATTTACATTTCTAATTTATTTGAATTTATTTTTATAGTATACTCTTGTTCTAAATTCGACAAGTTTTCATTTAAAAGCCCTTTTATTTCTCTTATATTTTTATATGAGTTATGATTTTCTTCACTGTGTTCATATCCATCTGAACTATCACTGTAGTCTTCTGCTTCATCATTAATATCTTCTATTCTTTCTTTAGACTTTATGTCGCAATTAAACTTATACTTATTTACTGGTAGAGTAAGACTTACTTTAGAATTTGGAACATCTATATCTAAATTTTTAGCAATTGGAAAATCACAATATATGCTAAAGTTGTTATCATAATGCGAATTCCTACCTATTTTTTCCTTTATGTTTATATTTTCAGGTATATATTGTTCTACATTATTGACAAATATGTCTTCATATTCTGAAGATATATCTAATGATTCTGATTCTATATTTACGTTTTTAACACCTAAAACTGATTTTGTAGATAATTCAAGATTATTACTAGATATTAAATTTAATGTATCTAGCTTATTTATATTATTTTCAGTTATAACTCTCTCAAATCTTCCATAAGAACTCTTATATGTTATATTATTTGAAGCTACATTATCATATACTAATAGAGAAGAATCTACACTTGATACATTTATATCTACATTATTTGGTACATAGATTACTATTTCCCTATAATCTCCTGAAAACATACTATTTATAGATGTATTAAATAATTGGTCAAAATTTTTAATTTTTTTAACACGATTTTCATATTTTCGTTCACCTTTTACAACTAATGTCTTATCCTTTAAAGTTACATTATATTTGTAAAACTCATTATTTCCCCTTGTTGTCACACGTACATCTTCACTTGAGTGTCTCTTTATCGTAACATTTATATTGTCAACAGATACATCTAACTTGTCAATATTTACTTTTTCTTGATAAAGTTTATTTTCTTTTTTAAATTCAGCTTCTTTTTCGAGTCCAAAGTTTATTAAACTTGGCATAACTAAAATCCCTGACCATGTTGTTCCAATTATACCTATTACTAATAAAACCGCAGCAAATATGGCAAGTTTCTTATTCATGTTTATCTTCTCCTTTCTTATCATCTATCTCTTCAAAATCTTTATACATTGACTCAAAATTTATGCTATCATCATTGTAATTATCAGATTCCTTTATATCTTCTTTTTCTATATTGTAATAATCATCATATAAATCTTCATCACTATCTTTATTCAAATCTTTCTCACTTAAAGTATCTTTATTTCTTTTTTCCATCTTTTCATTTGCATTTATATAAATGTTTTTTCTCTTTATCCAATTTATATAACTACTTAACAATTGTTTGCCTAACTTTATAACAAACAGTAAAATTTGCCATGCCAGTATCTCTAAACCTATAAATGCTATAGTCGCAAATATACAAAACATTGTAACATCTGGAACCATTGAAATAAATTTAATTACAAATGGAATTGATATGACAAAAGCAATCAATGTACATACTAACCCAATAGCAACTGAAATAATAGCACATACAAATGCAAATGCTGGAATAATCAATAATAAGGATAAAAATACTAATAAAATCTTTATAGCTTCTCTAGATACTCCTACAACACCTTCTTCTATACTTGGAGTAAGTTTATCATTTACTCTTTCTTTCGATTTATTGTATTTTTCTTTAGCTTCATCTTTTAAAATAGAATATCCCTTTTTCATATCTAACTTGAATTTACTAAACTTATCATTTAAAATATCTGTGTTTATTATTTTTTCATCTTCAATGTTTTTTTCTTTCGTCTGTAGAATAAGTTCTCTTGCTATAGATTTTGGTGAACCAAGTGATGATATTATCTCCATATCACTCTTTCCTTCTATAATCCCATCTACAAAATATTCTTCATAATCTCTCAATATATCATTAACTTCGCTCTCAGAAAAATCCTTTCTTAGATAATCCTTTAAAATTTCCAGAAACTCAGTTTTATTCAAGTTCATTACCTCCCTCATCTTCACTTATTAAAATCTCAACAGCCTTTACAAATTCTCTCCATTCTTCCATCAAATTGGATAAGTTTTCTTTTCCTAGTGAAGTTATTCTATAGTATTTTCTAGCAGGACCCTCATTAGATTCTAGTATATATGTTTCAAAATACAAATCTTTTGTCAGTCTTCTTAGAATAGGATATATCGTTCCTTCATTTACATCTATTACTTTAGAAATATTATGTACTATTTCATATCCATACATATCTTTTTTAGATATTAGCGCGAGTACACAAATTTCTAAGACACCCTTTCTAAATTGTGTGTTCATATACTCCATCCTTTCTTTAAATACACAGTATTGTGTTTTACAAGGTACTATGTTAAAACTTCTTATGCTTTCATAATAACACAGTACTATGTTTTACACAATAGTTATTTTTTAATATTATTATTGATTAAATTCTTCTGTAAATGTATAATACTCTAATCAGATATATTTTATGAAAGTGGTGATAAATTGTCTAAAACAAAAGAAGATAAAACTATATTAATCTTAACAGCTCAATTTGGTGCTGGTCATATAAGTGCTGCAAAAGCAGTTAAGGAATGTATCATTGAAAAATATAGTAATTACAATGTTGTTATACAAAACTTTATAAATGCAAGTATCCCTATGATGAATAAGCCTATGGTGAAGCTTTATGAAAACAATACAAAATATACTCCTGGATTATATAATTATTATTACTATTTTAAGAAATCGTTTGACTCAAGACATGATTTCTCTCATAAATTATATACACCTAAACTTTCTGAGTATATTTCTGATATAAATCCAGATTTGATTATCTCTACATTTCCACTAGCAGCTGCTTGTGTAAATAATTTTAAGATAAAAAATCCTGACATAAATATACCCACATTGACAGTTATTACAGATGTTGTAGACAGTATGGAATGGGTTTTTGAAAATACAGATTTATATTTTGTTCCATCTCCAGAGATAAAAAATAGATTTTTTCAAAAAGGAATAAACCCAGATTCCATAAAAGTTACTGGAGTTCCTGTAGATAAGAGATTCCAGATTGAAAGTAAAGAACCTTGTTATGGAAAATATAGATTATTGCTTTTAGGAGGAGGAAGAGGTCTATTTGATATAGATGAGGATTTTATGCATTGGATAGATGACTTTATTGAAGAACATATTAATTCCATAGAGATTACAATAGTTACAGGTAAAAATAAAAAACTATATGATAATTTAACTCATAAAAAACCTCTAAAAAATATAAAAGTACTTGGATTTGTAAATGATATGTACAATCTAATAGAAGAATGTGACTTAATGTTGACTAAACCTGGAGGAGCAACTATATTTGAAGCAATCCAGTCTCAAACTCCAGTGCTCGTAAAAATGCCAAAAGTTGGTCAAGAAATTGAAAATGCCAAATTTATAATAGATAAGGGTCTTGGAATGATTTACAGCGATGACCTAGACCTAAAAAATATATTTTATAAGTTAGTGTCAAATGAATTTGATTCTATAATAAATTTTATGAAAAAGAATCTAGAAGAATTTAAAACAGTCATTCATCCAGATGAAATTGCTGATTATATATCAGAATTAATAGATAATCAATATAATTAATTTAGATTAATTTTATTGTAAAACTTAAAATCAAAAATTAAAGGCAATTGAGTATGGTTTTTACATTTGAGATTTAACTCAAAATGATTTAATCATACTCAATTGCCTTTATAATATCAAAATCAAATTATTATTATTTTATCTTAATATATATTTTTCTTGTATTGCATATATAATTGTTGTATTTCTTCCATGCTTCTCTTTAGTTCTATTTGTAAATCCGAAGCTGTTTGATAATCTTTATTTTCTACAGCTTCTCTTACTCTAGTAAATAGTGATTCTCTAGTTAAAGTATCTTTCATAATATTAAACTTTAAGTCTGATATTGAATTCCAAACTACTTCATCAAGTGCATCCATATTTTCTTTTGTGTGTACTTTTACAATACTTCTTATCTTTTGAATTCCCGCTTCTATTATTCTAGTTTTTAATTTTTTTTGCCACTTATCTATTGCCCCAACTTTAAATGATTCTATTATGCTATCAGTAAATACATCCCCTTGTTTTAAAGATTTTAATTTAGAAGCATATATCTCTAGATTTTTCATATTTTCATAAACTGTTGCTGGAGGTGTTCCAAATCTTGCATTTCTTTCTTCTAAATTATAATGTTCAAATACATCATTTTCATCTCTATATGCTCTGTCTTTTTCTAAATAGAAACTTTCTTCTCCCACATTTTTAGATAATTCTTTTTCTAGTTCTTTAGTACTAAGTCCACTCTTAGCTGCTGCTTTTATACCATCTAACATTGTTTGATAACATCCTGCTATTACTAGATAAGTATTAGATAGAGGACTTGGTGATCTTAACTCAAATCTTACAGTCTTTGGATTCTTTATATCTCTTATTAACCCAACAAGTACTGACCTATTTCTAGATGGCATTTCATAACTATGACCTAAAGATGTAACTATACATACAGGTGCTTCAAATCCAGGAACTAGTCTATTAAATCCATCATTAGAAGCTGTTACAATTGGATTTAATACTTCATAATTATAAAGAAGTCCCATAAGAGCTCCATACCCTAATTCACTTAGATAATCTTCTTTTAAATCTTTTGGAGCAAATAAGTTTTTGCTACTTCCATCTTTTAATTTTGCACTTACTCCTACATGTGTATGACCACCACTTCCTGCAACTCCATGAATTGGCTTTGCTTTAAATGTGACTTCTAATCCATGTGATGTAAATACATCTTCTATAACATCTCTTACTAATAATTCATTATCTGCCGCTTGTAATGGTGTAGAAAACTTCCAAGAAACCTCTAATTGCTCCATAGCATGGTTTGTCTTTCCATCTATACTTATAGAACTTTGAATTCCACCAACCTCTTTATGAGCCATTTCAGGGCTTACACCTAGCTTTTGAAGTATTATTAAACTTTGTTCTAGACAAGTTCTTATAATACCATGAGTTCTTTTCCAGTATTGTTCTTTTAAGCTTTGTGATACATATAATTTTTCTAAGTCAGCCTTATCTTCAGGAGTATTAACCCAAAATTCAAGTTCTGTAGCTGCTGTTAACATTATTTCTTCTATATCATCTACTGAGTTTATTCCTATATTGTTTATTACATGTGGATATTCTCTAAATATTTCAAACATAGATTTCTTAAAATATTTATCTGCTTTTTGAAGAATTCCCCTAGAACATACTTTTTTATTATCATGTATTAGAAATGCAGGTATCTTTAATGTTCCTACAGGTAATCCTGCTTCTTCATCTATGTATTCCATATTGTAATCTACATACCAATGACAACTTTTATCTGGCATTAAGTCTACTTTTGCATTATTTAGTGTTGCTATATTATAAAGCTCAACACTTGAACCATCAGTTTGTATAGCTGATTCTAAGAATTTATCTATATCCTCTAAAAATAATTCTACAGGAATTTTTTCGTCTGTTGCATTTCCTCCTAAGTCAACACCCATTAAAGAAACGAATCTTATGTTTTTATTGCTCTTTAGGATTTCTCTTATCTCTTCATTGGTATGCTTATCTTTCTCTATTACATATAATAAACTCTCCATCTTTTCACTCTCCTATGATTTTTGTGTAAATTTTATTTTATTAAATATACAAGATAGAATTCATTTTTCCTTATGTTTATGAATTTTTCTTGCAAAACATTCGTGTTTTATTCGTGTTTTTATTTATATTATTATATATCAAGTACAAAAAGTTCGCAATATTTTTTCTTGGAAAAATATTATACATACAATAGTTTAACATTTTTATAAATATGGGGTATACTAAAATAAAAGTATTTTTGTTTAAAAATTTAATTTAGCTTATAATATAATCTATACTAGTAATAATACAAAAATTTAGGAGATAAACTTTATGGAATACATAATTTTCGATTTGGAATTCAACCAAGGCTTTGACAAAAAACTCAATAAAACTGTGTCCAATGAAAAATGTCCTTTTGAAATTATACAATTAGGAGCAATTAAACTGGATTCTAAATTTAATATAGTAGATACATTTAATAGCTATATTAAACCTACACTATACAAGGCAATGCACCCTTTTATTAGTCGTATGACTAATATTAAAGACTCTGATTTTAACAATTCGCCTACTTTTCCTGAGGTTTACAACAATTTCATAAAATTTATAGCATCACACGACCCTATACTATGTGTTTGGGGAGTTGGAGATTTAAAGGAATTATACAGAAATATCAATTATCATAAGCTAGCATCAGATATTTTACCTAAGTCTTATATTAATATTCAACAACATGCATCTAAATATTTTAATAATCCAGCAGGAAAAAGTATTGGCTTGCAAAATGCTATTTCTATATTGGAACTTGATGAAAAAATGTCTTATCACAATGCTTTAAATGATGCATACTATACATCGAAGGTTTTTATTAAGATATACAATCCAAGTATAGTACCTGATATATATGTATATACAAATATTAAATCTAAATCTATAAAGTATTCTAATAAAAAAAGAGTTGACTATGATAAATTGTTTGATGAGTTCAAGAAAATTCTAAATCGCGATTTGACTAAAGATGAGAAAAAAATTATTAATTTAGCTTACAACATGGGAAAAACAAATCAATTTGAATTAGAAAATTGTAAACAAGGAAAAAATAAGTGAAATTTATCTAGGTTAAAAACAGGCATGTAGATTAAAAGAATAATTAACTTTAAATTTACATCTACAGCCCAATTTTTATCCTTATGAAACTTCTATCTTATCTCTAATTCTACTGGACAATGGTCTGACCCCAATACCTCAGTGTGTATATTTACATTTGTCAATCTATCTTCTAATTTTTTAGATGCACAAAAATAATCTATTCTCCATCCAGCGTTATTTTTTCTTGCATTAAATCTATATGACCACCAACTATACACTCCTTCTTTATCAGGATTAAAGTATCTATATGTGTCTATAAATCCACTATCTAATAATTTAGAGAATTTTTCTCTTTCTTCCTTTGTAAAACCTGCGTTCTTTGTGTTGTTTTTAGGATTTTTCAAGTCTATTTCTTTATGTGCCACATTCATATCTCCACACACTATTACAGGCTTATAATTATCTAATTTAACCAAATAATCTATAAAGTCATCTTCCCATCTAGTTCTATATTCTAATCTCTTTAACTCAGATTGAGAATTTGGAGTATATACAGTAACAAAATAAAAATCTTCAAATTCTAAAGTTATAACTCTACCTTCTTTATCATGTTCTTCTATATTTATTCCATACATTACTTTTAAAGGCTCTTTTTTGGTAAATATAGCAGTACCTGAATAACCTTTTCGCTCTGCATAATTCCAGTATTGAAAATAACCCGGCAAATCTAACTCTATTTGCCCTTCCTGTAATTTAGTCTCTTGTAGACAAAATATATCTGCATCAATATCTCTAAAAAAGTCTAAAAATCCTTTCCCTACACATGCTCTTATCCCATTAACATTCCACGATATAAATTTCATATTCCACTCCTCATCTAAATAGTAATTTTCTATTAGTTTTTTCATTTATTTTTCTATTTGTTTTTATTTTAACATTGATATACTATAATTTTATTTTAAAATTATTATTTCTTTAATACCTAAAAAGTACATCCTTTAATCAAATTTTAATTTTTTTGTTAATTCTTCAGGATTCATTGAAGAAACATACATATTTGTTCCAAGTTCAAATCCTCCAAGGTTATACTTTCTTGGTATTATGTGCATATGAACATTAAAGTATGATTTTGTTTCAATTTTTGTTGGATGAGTATGGATACACAAGTTAAATGGCATATATCCATTTATATTATATAATTTTTTAAATAACTTTTCGAATATCATAGAAAGCTCTTTTATATTATTATCTGTTAATTCATCAAACTTTATGCTGTCTTTAAATATTACTCTTACTTCTCCACTGTACTTAGTTGCATATGGTATAATTACTAAAAAAGCATCTCCATTATAAACCACTCTTTTATTTAAACTTATTTCATTTTCTACCAAGTCATTATACAAAGAGCTTTTATTGCTATCATAATACTCTTTTGAAACCAACAACTCATTTGTAATTTCAGGTGGAATAAAAGACATAGATAGTATTTGAGCATGTGGATGCATCAAAGATGCTCCAGCCTTTCTCAAGAAATTTTTAAAAATACTCACATATTCTACTTTGTCATCTTTCGACAAACGTTTAAATCTATTTCTATACATAAAAAAAACATCTTCAAATTCTTTTTGATTCATATTGTAAAAACTGCTGTTATGTTTATTACTTTCTATCATTACCTCATGAATACCATATATATCTCTTGCCAAATCATCAATTATAGGAAATTTATTATATATGGATTTTACAAGCCAACCTTCATCACCTTTTATTTCAAATAGTGTATCCGTTGCATAAACTTCATTTCCCTTACAAAATGGGCATCCTTCATCGTATTCATTAGTTTCTTCTTCATCATTTGGTACATCAATTGTATCTAATGGCCTTTTCAACCTATCAGTAGCAAATATAACAACATCATTAGTAATTGGATCTATTCTTAATTCTCTCATAATTAACACCTCTTAGTTAATAGCCTTTAATATAATTATATGATATTTATTGTATCTGTTAAATAAATTTATAATATTTTTTATAATTTTACATATTTAGTATTATGTATTTTAATTTTGTAATACAAAAAAATTATAACTAATATATACATATATTATCATACTATAAATAAGTTTATGTACATATAATTTATTAGTATAAATACGAGTATTTCACTCTAATTTGTTAAAAGTTTATTTTAAAGCTATATTAATTTTTTTTGATGATTTTTACCTATAAGTATGTTATTATTATCTTGTAAAGATGTCTTGTATTCCAATATACAATTTACATAATACAATATACGTATTTAAATTAAATAGGGGGTATTAAAATGAATTATTCAAACAGAGTTAGTGCAATGCAAGCCTCTCCAATCAGAAAACTTGTTCCATTTGCACAAGCAGCAAAAGATAAAGGAATCAAAGTATATCACTTAAATATAGGTCAACCAGACATAAAAACTCCTCAAGGGTTTTTTGATGCTGTTAAAAACTTTGATAGCGAAGTTTTAGAATATGCTACTTCTGAAGGTATTCCAGAATTATTAGAAGCACTTCAAAATTACTACAAAACTTACAATATGGATTTTGAAAAAGATGAATTATTAGTAACTAATGGTGGTAGTGAAGCTTTACTTTTCACTATGATGGCTGTTTGTGACCCAGGAGATAATTTATTAGTTCCAGAACCATTCTATACTAACTACAATGGATTTGGTCAATGTGTAAACGTAGAAGTTAATGCTGTTACAACAAAAGCAGAAAACGGTTTCCACCTTCCATCAAAAGAAGAAATAGCTTCTAAGGTAGATGATAGAACTAAAGCTATAATTCTTTCTAACCCAGGAAATCCAACTGGTGCAATTTATACAAAAGAAGAACTTAATATCCTAGCTGAAATAGCTAAAGAAAAAAATCTATGGATAATAGCAGACGAAGTTTATAGAGAATTTGTTTATGATGGACTTGAATACACTAGCTGTGGTAACTTAGAAGGTGTACAAGACAGAGTTATAATAATAGACAGTGTTTCTAAGAGATACAGTGCTTGTGGTGCTAGAATTGGTTCTATCGCTTGTAAAAATAAAGGTCTTATCGCTCAAATACTTAAATTATGCCAAGGAAGACTTTGTGTTCCTACATTAGAACAAATAGGAGCTGTTGAATTATACAAAACTCCAGTTTCTTACTTCAAAGAAGTTAATGAAGAATACAAAAAAAGAAGAGATGTATTATACAATGAATTAATGAAAGTTGAAGGTGTTATCTGTAAAAAACCAACTGGTGCATTCTATATAGTTGCTAAATTACCAGTTGAAAATGCAGAAGATTTCACAATCTGGATGTTAAAAGAGTTCAGTAAAAATAATGAAACTGTTATGGTTTGCCCTGCTGAAGGATTCTATGCTACTCCAGGTTTAGGACGTGACGAAATAAGATTAGCTTACATCTTAAATGAAACTGACCTTCATAGAGCTGCTACATTATTAAAAGAAGGTTTAGAGCAATATGTAGCTTTACACAAATAAATTTTAAAAGTTTACCTTATGTAAATTTTATTAGATAAAAAATCCCCTTTTCAACCAATATTTGAAAAGGGGATTTTTCATAGTTTCCTATTTAAATTCATCTTTATTTAATATATACTGAAGAGTATTTATTGCTCCTAGATAGTTCTTTCTATCTTCTTCAGTTAGTCTAGAAAGCTTTTCTTCCAATCCATCACTTAATTTATCCATAAAATCAGAAGCTATCTTATCTCCTTCTTCTGTAATGTCAATTAAATACTTTCTTCTATCAACTAAATCTCTTTCTCTTGTTACATATTTTTTTTCTGTTAAATCATCTACCATACTAGTTAGACTGCCTTTTTCTATATTTAATTTAGAGCATAAATCAGTCATGCTTATTACTCCATAATTTCTTATAAATACTAATGCTCTCAATTGTGTTTTATTTACATTATAGTCTGGTGCGAATTTTTTTAGGTCTTCTAAATATAAACTAGAATAAATCTTAGGAAATGTTTTTACCAAAAAACTTATAGTATCTTTTACTACGTATTTCATACAATCACCTCGGTTGTTTTAAAATTTATTAAATTATCTAACTAACTTTATTTCAGTTTACATTAAAAATATTGCAAGTACAATAGTTTTTGAATAATGATTAAATTTAATTAGTAATCTTATTATTTTTCTTGTTTTTAATTATATTTTTCTGATTAAATATTATTTATATAGCTATTTTATTGAATTCATGATATAGTAAATAAGGAAGAACTCTTCACAGCGGTGAAGAGCAGACGCTAGCCCATTAAAATGGCTATCTTATTTATAAATAAGATAGCCGTTTTTAATTATATTTTATCTATAAAACTTACACTCTTAAATCCACATCTACTTTTCCTAAATCTTCTTTATAATCTTTTATAGTTGGTTCTACAACTTCATTTACAAATTCTACAACTTGTTCTGGAGCTCTACCTATAAATTTTTTTGGGTCCATTATAGATAATATTTCTTCCTTGCTCATTTTAAATGAATCATCATTCATTATAAGCTCAATTAAATTATTATCTTTTCCTTCATGTTTAACTCTATAAGCAGCTTTCATAGAATATTCTCTTATTATCTCATGTAATTCCTGTCTATCTCCACCTCTTTTTACAGCTTCCATAAGTATTGTTTCTGTAGCCATAAAAGGAAGTTCTTCATTTACACGTTTATTTATCATATTTTCATATACTACTAACCCATCAGTTACATTTATACCTATTTCAAGTATAGCATCTGCTGCCATAAAAGCTTGAGGTATAGCTAATCTTTTATTGGCTGAGTCATCTAATGTTCTCTCTAACCATTGAGTAGCCTGTACCATTGCAGGGCTTATAGATTCAGATATTATATATTTAGATAAAGAAGCTATTCTTTCACTTCTCATTGGATTTCTTTTATAGGCCATTGCTGATGAACCTATTTGATTTTTTTCAAATGGCTCTTCTAATTCTTTTAGACTTTGTAAAAGTCTTATATCATTAGTCATTTTATGCATACTTTGAGCTATTCCTGATAATACACTTATTACTTGATAGTCTAGCTTTCTAGTATATGTTTGTCCACTTACTGCATAAGAAGAACTATATCCCATTTTTTTACAAATTTTCTTATCTAACTCTTTTACTTTTTCATGGTCTCCTTCAAATAAACTTAAAAAACTTGCTTGAGTCCCAGTAGTCCCTTTAACTCCTCTTAATTTCATATTATCTATTCTATAATTTAAGTCTTCTAAATCAAGGATTAAATCTTGAGCCCACAAACAAGCTCTTTTCCCTACTGTTGTAAGTTGTGCTGCTTGAAAGTGCGTAAAACCAAGAGCTGGCATATCCTTATACTTAAGTGCAAATTCTTTTAAGTTATTTATTAAATTTACAAGCTTTACTCTTAGAAGTTTTAAGGCTTCATTCATTTGTACAACGTCTGTATTATCTCCAACATAAGCAGATGTTGCTCCTAGATGGATGATTCCTTTAGCTTTTTCACATTGTAAACCATACGCTTTTACATGAGACATTACATCATGTCTTACTTCTTTTTCTATTTTTCTAGCTTCATCAAAATTTATATTATCTATATTAGCTCTTAACTCATCTAATTGTTCTTCAGTTATATTGATTCCTAACTCATGCTCACCTTCAGCAAGAGCAACCCATAATCTTCTCCATGTAGAAAATTTAAATTGTGGAGAAAATATATAACTCATATCTTTACTACAGTATCTATCTGTAAGCGGATTTGAGTACGTAGTATATTTGTTATCTATCATTATATTAGCACCTTCCTTAAATCTTTTGTTGTATAGTTATTATGTACATATTAGTACATAAATAATTATATATAATTTTACGAACTATAACAAGACTTTTTTATTTTTTGTTCATATTTATATAGAGTATTTTTTACGTGCTAATACTTTTTATTTATATCTAGATTATCTTTCTCAATTAAATAATCCACAATCTCGCTATCAACAAAATTCAATACATATTTATATCTAATTGCATAGTATTTATCACTCCAGCCAAGTTGATTTTTTACGTCACTCTCATCCGCCCCAAGTCTTAAACTTATTGCTGCAAATGAATGTCTAAAGTCTCTTGCTGAATATTGAGAAAGCCCTGCTAAATCTAATGCTTTTTTTACTATCAATCTGACATTTCTATCTGTTATAGAATTGCTTTTTTGAGTTGTAAAAATAAAATCATCATTAGGTATTATTACTTCTGGAAGTCCAGAATAATTTCTGTAGTCTTCTAAAAGCCTAAAAAAGTATGGATGTAACTTTACTACTCTCTCTTTTCTTCCCTTTCCTAGTCTAACATACGAGTTATCGTTTTCATCTACCATAAGGTCTTTCCACTTTAAGCTAACTAATTCATTTAATAAACACCCAGTAGTAACTAGACAGACTATTATCACTCTATCTCTTATATTCAGTTTTGGTAAAATACCTATAAGCTTATTTATTTCCTGTATGCTTAAAACATCATCCTTTGTCTTTATTCTAGTTACTGTTGGTTTTTCTACATGCCTAAATGGATTTATATCTATATATCCTTCTTTTTTTAAAAAGTTATAAAAACTATGTAAATAACTATATATCTTTTCACAAGTTGATTTTGCATATTTGGTTTGTATATAGTCCACAAAATTTTTACAATCTTCTTTTGTTACATAAATTAATTCTTTTCCTTTTAGAAACTCTTTAAATAACATAACCTTTGATAAATAATCGTGTTTTGTACTTGGGTTTAATTTTGTAGAAAAAACATTAAAAGTTTCATACTCATAATCATCCAATATTTTCGTAATATACATAATAACTCCTTTCCTTTTCATAAAATAAAATAGTTATACTTTTACTATACCATATATTTCCCCTTCATATATACCCCTTATTCAATAGACAAGTTTCAAGTTTATTTTTTTAAATTATGAAGGTTTTATGAAAATATCAATCTTCCATTGTGCACTACACAGTACTGTGGTATTATAAGTTAGTAAAAGGTGGCATATTTTATTAATATTTGAGTAAAATATGCTACTATAAATTTGTATTGGAGGTATTTAAATTTGGAAACATTTAGTTTGCTTGAAGTTTTTAAAGCAGTCATTTTGGGAATAGTTCAAGGAATTACAGAATGGCTACCAGTAAGTAGTACAGGGCATATGATATTAGTTGATGAATTTATAAAATTGAATTTTTCATCTACATTTATAAATACATTTTTAGTTGTAATTCAATTTGGTTCAATATTAGCTGTACTTGTTATATTTTTTAGGAAGTTAAATCCTTTTGATAGTGCAAAGAATACTAAACAAAAAAAAGAAACAGTTCGCTTATGGCTTAAGGTTATAATTGCAGTTATACCATCTGGAGTTATTGGTATACTGTTTGAGGATGATATAGACAGATTATTCTTCAATTCAACAGTAGTTGCAATTGCTCTTATTGTATATGGTATAATAATGATAGGACTTGAAAGTAGAAATAAAAGACCAAAATATAAAGATTTTTCTCAAGTTACATATAAACTAGCTCTTTGTATAGGTTTATTCCAATGTCTAGCTCTTATTCCAGGTACATCTAGATCTGGTTCAACTATAATTGGTGCAGTATTACTTGGTACTTCTAGATATGTAGCAGCAGAATTTTCATTCTTCTTAGCTATTCCTACAATGCTTGGAGCTAGTGCATTAAAACTTTTAAAAGCTGGATTTGGATTTACTGGATTTGAATGGCTTATTTTGGGTGTTGGCTCTGTAGTAGCTTTTATAGTTTCAATCGTAGTTATTAAGTTTTTTATGGATTATATCAAAAAACACGATTTCAAAGTCTTTGGTTATTATAGAATAATTTTGGGTATAGTTGTTCTTGGTTATTTCTTTTTATTCTAAAGTATTTTAATTTAATGACAAATGATAAGGAGAAAAATTATGAGTGTTAAAAAGGAAATATTTGATTGGATTAAGTCAATAGCCATGGCTATTGTACTTGCATTTGTAATATTACAATTTATAAGACCTTCTATTGTTAGTGGAGAATCAATGTATCCTACTTTAGACGATAAAGACTATTTAATTTTAAATAGAATATCATATAAAGTTGGTAAACCTGAAAAAGGTGATATTGTAGTTTTTAAAACTGATTTAGTTGATGGAGATACTGGAAAGAAAAAAGATTTAATAAAGAGAGTTATAGCTACTGAAGGTGATAGTATAAAAATATCCAATTCTAAAGTATATGTAAATGGCAAATTAATAACTGAACCATATATACATAATAATTATACTTCTGGAGATGTAGACACAGTCGTTCCAAAAGGAAAGTTATTTGCAATGGGTGATAATAGAGAAAATAGTAATGATAGTAGATTCCCAGATGTAGGTATGGTTGATGAAGATGAAATTATTGGTAAGGTCATGGTAAGATTATTACCTTTTGATAATATTGGAAAAGTAAGTTAAAAAAATAAGAGACTGAATTGGTAATATTTATTCTACACAATTCAGTCTCTTTTAATTTTTTGAATTCAAAATACGTTTTATTCCCTATCCTCTTTTGATTCTGTAATAATTCTTATTATATCACTTGCATCTTCATTAAAGGTTGTTACTATACTTAGATAGTCAGTGGCCCTACTCATAGCCAAATAAACCTTATTTAAATCACCTACAAAGTCATTTACTTGATAATCTTGCTCTGTATCATTTATTGTTTGATTATATAACATTTCTAACTCACATATTATTATCGCTTTATATTCTAAATTCTTTATTGTATATATATTTGCTATTGTCGTTCCTACCTTCTTACTTATGTTTGTTAAGTTATCTTCTGCACATATATAAGGAATTTGTGCTTCTTCTAATGCCTTTTTTAACATGTATTGAAAATAAATAGTTTTTCCACTTTTTAATTTCTTCTTATTATAAGGATATACAATAGCAACTTCAGAATAATCAAGACCTTTTTGGCTTATCAAATATTCGATTTCCCATATTACAGAACTTATTTGGTCATCTAAATCACTTACTTTTATTATATCAACCGACTTATTACCACCTCTAAGTGCTTTTGTATTAAAAAAAGTATTAAACTTTGTATTAGGTCTTAATTCATTAATATAAGCATTAGAATTATTTGAAAAATTATTTGTAAAATCAACAATTTCTTTAGCTTGCCTATAATTTTTATTTAATATGATTTTATCATCAAACTCTATATTACTATATAGTTTCCTAAATATATTTAATCTATTAAAGATATTTAAAGAGTTACAAGAATACACATTAAATATGAATTTTGTTTTATATAAAAACTCTCTTATAAAATCTATTTCATAATCTAAAAAACTTTCTGCTTCATCAATAAAAATAGCCTTAAACATGTTTTTATTCTTTATAATGTTTTGTGCTTGCTTTACAAGATTATTAAATGTTTTTTCATAATCATTTTTTAACATATTGTAGTCAATGATTAGATTATATTTTTTAGCTAATTTAAATATAAAAGAGCTAAATGTATGAACTTCTAAATTGTTGTTATCTTTATATAATAATTCAATTCTTTCTCGAAGTTCATTACATAGTTGTTTTGTATGTGTAAATATTAGTAATTTATGATGTGGATATACTTTTGCCAGTTTTATAGCTCTAGAAAGCATATTTGCCGTTTTCCCTATACCAGAACCGCCTTCAATAAGTGTATTTCCATATTTAATAGAAATAGCATCTTTAATTTGAATTTCTTCCATCATAGTTGCTGTATATTTATAGTCATCATTGTAGAAGGAAATTTTTTTAAATTTTTCGTTTAGGTGAAGTGTGTCATTTATTATATAGTATTCTGAACATATATCTAATAAAAATAAATTTAAATTTATTTCATCATTTTTTTCCTTAAGATATTCATCCAGTGAAGCACTAGCCATTATATCTTGAAGCTTATTTTTATCTATTATATTATTATTCACAAATTCTTCAAACTCATAAGCTTCGTCTACTTCAACATATGGCATAATATAAACATAATTATAGCTTATATTTCTATTCTTTTGTCCCATTTTTAGTTTCAAAAGCTCATATTCCTCATGCATAACTTCAAGTAACTCTTCTTCCAAAATAAAATATATATCTTCTGTTGTATCCATAAATTTTATAAATAAAATTTTTCCATCTTTTACATACAACAAGTCAGTATTTATTCCTTTAAAAGGAGTAACTTTTGGCACTACTTTAACGTCCTCATTGATATTTTCGTAAAATACTTTCTCGAATTCTTTCAATTTCAGGGCGTCTAACTGAGAGTTTATATTTATGTATTGGCTCACTTACATTACCTCCTTCTGTTATAATTAATTATACCATTTTAAACTATATTTTTATATATACTTTTTATAGGCAAATTTAGCAAACAAATTCAAAATAAGTACAAATAAATACAAAACTATTAAAGAAAATTTGCAATAACTATAGATATTTATTGTTATAAAATATTTTATGTAGATAATAAATTGATAAATTTCATAATTAATGTTTAAAATAATAAGTAAAATCTTTAAAATGGCGAATCTTCTCGTCTAGAAACATAAAAACTTAGTATTAAAAAATTTAAAAACCTGCTAATAAAATAGATTGATTTTTAGCAGGTTTTATTTATAATCTTCGTATATTGATGCTATTATATTAAATTTTATATTTTACTGTAACATTTAATTTTTATTTTCTGATATGATACTAAGACTTGATATATCTGTATAAATCGCATAAAAAACAGGATAACGATTTTGATATAACTCGTTTACAAATGTACCTTGCATTCTTACAGGAAAAATATGACCATCTGTATGACACAAACGGAAAACCACTTCAAAAGTCTCTCTCTTAGAAATTGCTTCTCGTAATGTATTAAGTACTATTTGTAAGTCATCTTGTAATACCGGTGAAAGAACATCAAAGTTTGCAGATGAAACAACGTGTGCAGAATATCCAGTGAATTCAAGCATTTTTTGATTAAAATAAAGTAATTTCAAATTTTCCATACAAGCAAATTTGACAATACCATCAGTAGCCATTTCCAATAATACTTTTATATCTCTAGGATTTATGTGAAATGACATACTATCCATAGAATCATCCGAAAATACATGATAAGAATTTTTCCCATGGCTTTTTGCATAATAAAGTGCTTGGTCTGCTTTTTCATATAACTCAGAATATACGCAACCATGTTCAGGATACATTGCTACACCAATACTACATGTAATAGAAAACTCCGCTTGCTCAGCAAATTTCTTCTGATTAATTTTAGAACATAAACGCTCTAATTTATCTATAAGTACATAGTTATTGCTATTAAAATTTTTTATCAATACTACAAACTCATCTCCACCAATACGTCCTACAATATCATCCTCTCGAAATTGAGATTTCAATTCTAATGCAAATTCATTTATAATAAAATCTCCAAATGCATGACCATATTTATCATTTACATTTTTAAAATCATCAATATCAAATATTAGAAAAACATGTTCTGAATCTTGATTGTTCTTGTTTTCTAGAAATGAACTAATAAATTCCTCTGTTACCCCCTTATTGTAAAGGCCAGTAAGAGAATCAAGTTGTGAGCGTTCAAGTAGTAATAATTCTCTATTTTTTTCCTCATCTATATTTTTACGATAAGATATCATACGAACAGATTCATCTGATGTCCAAAAGAAAATTCGTGCATTAATTCTAATCCAGTGATAATTTTCCCCATCTTTCTTAATTAAAAAATCATAGCTTATATTATTAATTCCGCTATTATAACACTTAAGAACATTTTCTGGTAAGAACGTCTCTAAATAACCCTGTGCATACTCTCCTTTGATTTGTTCTTTAGCAATTGTATATAGTGCTTCATCATAGGGTGTATTAAGCCCTAAGCCAAACTCATGAAAATATCTATTTGAATCTTCACAACCAGCTCTATTATTAGTAACATCAATCTCAAAAATATTTTCATAAAGTTCTTCAGTAGATTGACTTAACAACTTTTGATATTCTAATTTCTGAGAAACACTAAGCTTCATTATTTGACTTTTATACTTCTTAAGTACACGTGTAATTGTAAAAAGTACAAATATTATAATCAAAATTATAACTGCAATTCCTTTTAAAAATTGTATCTGAAGTTGCTTACTCATTACAGTCAAATCAGTCTCTAAAACAAGATGCCATTTTAAACTAGGTATATACTGACATACAACATAACTTTTTGATTTTTCAGATGAATGCCAAAAACTCCTCTGCTCTTTTTTATTATTTAATATTAACTCCTTTGAATCAGATAAATCACTACTAGAATTTTCAAAGAAATTTATATGCTCATAACCAGTTTTTTCTGATGTTAATTGTACAAATCCCTTATCATCAATTAAATGTGCTACAACATCAAATTTATCATCATATTCTTTAAGCAACATTTGTAATGAATTAACCTTTAATCCAACTCCTATAATTCCCATAGTTGATCCATCATCATCTTTTATCTTACAATTTACAAATACTGTAATACTATTATTGCTTGCTTCATCATTATCAACATTTAATGAATATTCATCATTACTCTTTAAGAAATTATAATACCATTGATTCTCTGAATTATTAACACTAAGATTTCTATCAAGCCCATTAAAATGATAATAGTTATTTGTTTTAGCAGATACTAGAAAAATAGAATCATATGAGTATTTATTCTTGTATGCATTCAAGTAATCTTGTAATTTATAAGTAAATTCCTCATCATTTATATGTTCTTTCTCACCATCTAAAAAGTTTTTTAATAAACTATCATTTGCCATGGTAAGAGATACATTTATAGGTTCTGAAAGGAGTTTATCTATCTGATAATAGATACCTTCAGCAGCCAATGTGGATACATGCTCAATATCATTTTTAAAAATATTAGTATTAGATTGGTATCCAATTACAGAAGTAGCTACAAAACCAAGAGTAATAATAGTGCAAACAATAACATTTGTATGTAAAAGTGTATTTTTTTTCATAGTATGTCCCCTCTTTAACCCTCACTTTGGCTTCATTGTATTTTCACCTTCTTTAAATATAATTATTTCAAGTAGTAAACTCTTTAAAACTTTAAATTTTTATATTCATCTGTTACTTTTTATAAAACAACAGAAATATACAAATACATCATATAAAGAACATCATCAAAATTAAAAGTCTAAAAAGATTTATATTTTTTTCAAATATATTATTTATCGTTCACAATAACGTTGATTAAAAGTTTTTTGATATGACATTCCTGTAGTCAATTCTGCCTAACTATAATTTGTCATATAATAGATTATTTTATCACTTCATTATATCAAACAAACTTAAATAATTATACAAACAATGTGTATATAAGGATTAATTTTATTAATTCTTTATAATTAATTAATCTTTATCCCCTTTATACTTATTTCAAATTGTATCATTTTAAGCCCTAAAAATTAAAAAACCACAGGATAAATCATTCTATCCTGTGGCAAATTTAAATTTTTAAAAATATTTTTGTTATCATTTAGATATTTATATTTTATTTTGCATATTCTATAGCTCTTGTTTCTCTTATTATACTTACTTTTATTTGTCCAGGATATTCAAGCTCATCCTCTATTTTCTTAGTCATATCTCTCGCTAATAAGTGTATTTCTTCATCATTTATGGCTTCTGGTTTTACCATTATTCTAATCTCTCTACCAGCTTGTATAGCAAATGATTTTTCTACACCTTCGTATGAATTAGCTATTTCTTCTAATTTTTCAAGTCTCTTAATATAAGCTTCTAAAGTCTCTCTTCTAGCACCAGGTCTAGCAGCTGATATCGCATCTGCTGCTGTAACTAATACAGCTTCTACGGTCTGAGGCTCATAATCTCCATGATGTGTACTCATAGCATGTATAACTTCTTTAGATTCCTTATAACGTCTAAGTAAATCCATACCTATTTCAACATGTGTACCTTCCATTTCATGGTCTACAGCCTTACCTATATCATGTAATAAACCAGCTCTCTTAGCTAATCTAATGTCTGCACCTATCTCAGCAGCCATTATACCAGCTATATGAGCAACTTCTATAGAATGTTTAAGAACATTTTGTCCATAACTAGTTCTATAATTAAGTCTACCTAATAATCTTATTAATTCTGGATGAATTCCATGTACACTAGTTTCAAATGCAGCTTGTTCACCATATTCTTTTATAATATTGTCAACTTCTTTTCTCGCTTTTTCAACCATTTCTTCAATTCTAGCTGGATGTATTCTTCCATCTGCTATTAATTTCTCTAGAGCAATTCTTGCAATTTCTCTTCTTATTGGATCAAATCCTGATAAAATTACTGCTTCTGGAGTGTCATCTATTATAAGGTCTATCCCTGTTAAAGTTTCTAGAGTCCTTATATTTCTACCTTCTCTACCTATTATTCTACCCTTCATTTCATCATTAGGTAAGCTTACTACTGTAACAGTAGTTTCAGCTACGTGATCTGCTGCACATTTTTGAATTGCATATCCTATAATTTCTCTTGATTTCTTATCAGCTTCTTCTTTAGCTTGACCTTCTATCTCTTTTATCATTATAGACATTTCACGTCTTACATCTCTCTCAGCATTTGTTAAAATAATTTCTTTAGCCTTATCAGATGTAATTCCTGATATGCTTTCTAATTTTTCCAATTGTTGAGTTTTTATTACTTCGACTTCTTCTTCTTTCTTTTCAACTGTCTTTAATTTTTCACTTAGATTTACTTCTTTAGATTCTAAATTTTGTAATTTTCTATCTAAGACTTCTTCTTTTTGTACTACTCTTTTTTCATACTTTTGTACTTCTGTTCTTCTTTCTTTGTTTTCTCTTTCAGCTTCTGTTCTCCACTTATGGATCTCTTCTTTAGCTTCTAATAACTTTTCTTTCTGTACTGTTTCTGAGTCGTGGTGTGCTTTATCTATTATTTCTTTGGCCAAGTTTTCAGCTTGTCCAAGTTTTGCTTCAGATATATTTTTTCTAACAAAATATCCAGCTATAATACCAACAGCTGCACCTATTACAATCATTACTACACTATCTATGACATCCACCTCCTTCGTTAATAATCCCAAAATGTCATCACTATGATTAAAAAATATTCCTAATAATTAAAATTAAATTTAGATATTTTATCCTCACTTAATTTTATAATTTTTTCAACATTGTGTCAAGCTAATAGGGAGCGTGGTATGTCCTTATTTAATAGTTATTTTTTTATATTTTCACTTATTTTTCAACAACGTCTTCTGATACCAAAGTACCGGCTTCTTCACTAACCTCATTTAAATTGTAAAATGTTCTAACTTTTTCATCTATTTCATTAGTTAAATCCATATTATCCTCTAGGAATTTTTTTACATTTTCCCTTCCTTGTCCAAGTTTAGTATCATTGTAACTATACCATGAACCTGATTTTTTAACTATATCTATGTCAGCAGCTATATCTAAAAGATCTCCAATTTTTGATATACCTTCTCCATACATTATATCAAATTCAGATTGTTTAAATGGTGGTGCTACTTTGTTTTTAACAACCTTAACTCTTGTTCTGCTTCCTATAACCTTGTCACCTTGTTTTATTGTGTCTATTTTTCTAACATCCAATCTAACTGATGAGTAGAACTTTAATGCACGTCCTCCAGTAGTCGTTTCTGGATTTCCAAACATTATTCCTACTTTCTCTCTTAATTGGTTTATAAATATAGCAACACAATTTGATTTTTTAATCGAACCAGTTAATTTTCTAAGTGCTTGAGACATAAGTCTAGCTTGTAAACCTACATGAGAATCACCCATATCTCCGTCTATTTCTGCTTTTGGAACCAATGCTGCAACTGAATCTATTACTATTATATCAATTGCACCACTTCTTATTAATGCCTCTGCTATTTCTAAGGCTTGTTCTCCTGTATCTGGTTGAGATATGATTAGATTATCAACATCCACACCTAATGCTTTTGCATATACTGGGTCAAGTGCATGTTCAGCATCTATAAATGCAGCTATTCCTCCATTTTTTTGAGCTGATGCTACACAACTAAGTGCAACAGTCGTCTTACCAGAAGATTCTGGACCATATATTTCAACTATTCTCCCTCTAGGTAGACCTCCTATACCAATAGCTATATCTAAACCGATTGCTCCTGTTGATATAACATCTATAGACATAGACGTTGCTTCTCCCAATTTCATTACTGAACCTTTACCAAAATCTTTTTCAATTTTACCTAAAGCTTCATTCAACGCTTTTAATTTTTCTTGATCTACACTCATCTCTATACCATCCCTTCATTTATCTACAAACATTTGTTCTCTTGTTATATATTAATTATATAACATAAATCAAACCTAGTCAATTTAAAAACGCTCCTAATGATTATATTTTTATTTGCTACATTTTATTTATAAACCATTATCAATAATTATATACACAAAAGAAAATATTACCGAAAAAGAAAAGAGGTATACTATAATAGTATACCCTTTTTTACATTTTTAAAGTTTTAAGTTGCTATTTTTTATTTATTAATCAATCAATTTATGTTTTTTAAATGATAATATTCTATTTTGAAGACATGAAAAGTTCTTTATTTTTATATAGGTATTCCCATCCAGAATATAAAGTAAGCAGTGTTGCTATAAGTATAAGAATTCCACCTATATTTAGTATTAATTCATTTTCAAACTGAGCTCCTAACAATAAAATCACTACTGATACCATTTGAGTTATAGTTTTAAGTTTTCCACTGCCACCAGCTGCTATTATTTTTCCATCAGCAGCTGCTATAGCCCTCAATATACTAACTGTAAGTTCTCTAGCTACTATTATAATTACCATCCAACTACTTACTAGACCATCTTCTATCATACATGTAAGTGCTGAGATTACTAATAATTTGTCTGCTAATGGGTCCATAAACTTCCCAAAATCAGTGACTAAGTTATACTTTCTAGCTATTTTTCCATCTAGTGCATCAGTAATTGAAGCTACTATAAAAATAATACAAGCTAATAAAAACTTGTTTGGTACATTAAATAACATTATTAAAACAAATACTGGAATTAAAAATATTCTAAACAAAGTTAATTTGTTAGGCAAGTTCATATACAACATCTCCCATTAAATCGTATTCCATTGCATCATTTATTTGAACACTTACGAATTCTCCTACTTCAAGATTATCTACACTTTTTACATATACTATACTATCAATTTCTTCTGCATCGCCCTGTGTTCTTCCTGTATATACATTATCTTCTATTTGCTCTTCTATTAGTACTTCATATGTTTTTCCTATTTTTTTATCATTAAGTTCTTCAGATATTTTTTGTTGAATCATCATTAAAGTATCTCTTCTTTGTATTTTTACTTCTTCATCTATATGATTTGGTAATTTATCTGCTGGTGTATCTTCTTCTCTTGAATATGCAAATGCACCTAACCTATCAAATTTAACTTCTTTGACAAAATTTACAAGCTGTTTAAAATCTTCTTCTGTTTCACCAGGAAAACCTACTATTATTGTAGTTCTAAGTATAGCATCTGGTATATTCTTTCTTATAAGTTTAATTTTATTTAATATATCCTCTTTACTAGTTTTTCTATTCATTAACTTTAAAATACTGTTACTTGCATGTTGTATTGGCATATCAAAATAGCTACATATATTATCATGTTCTTTTATAACTTTAATCAATTCTTCTGTTATTGATTCTGGATATGAGTACATGACTCTTATCCATTTAAGCCCATTTATCTTTGCAAGTTCTTCTAAAAGTTCTGGTAATCTCTCTTTACCATATAAATCAAAACCATACTTTGTAGTATCTTGAGCTATAACTACAAGTTCTTTTACTCCAGATTCAGCCAATTTATTTGCTTCTTTAATTATATCTTCAAATCTTCTACTTCTATATTTACCTCTAAGCTTAGGTATTATACAATAAGTACAATTATTGGAACATCCTTCTCCAATTTTTAAGTATGCCATATAGCTAGGCGTAGATAGATATCTTGGTAAGTCCTCATTAAATACAAACTCTATATCATCAAGACTTACAATTTGATGTTTCTCACTCAAATCTTTAAGTATATCATCTATATTTTGGTAGCTTCCTGTACCAACTATTGCATCTATTTCTGGAATTTCAGTTTTTAATTCCTCAGAGTATCTTTGAGCTAAACATCCTGTTACTATCAACAGCTTTAGATTCCCAGTCTGTTTTAATTCTGCAAATTCTATTATAGTATCAATTGATTCTTGCTTAGCTGACTCTATAAACCCACAAGTATTTACTATAATTACATCAGCTTCTGCAAAATCTCCTATCAATTTATAACCTTTTTTATTTAAAATTCCCATCATTATTTCTGCATCCACCAAATTTTTTGAGCATCCTAATGATTCTAATGCTATCTTTAACATTTTTTCTCTCCTTCCAATATGCTCTCATATAAGCCTATAACATATTCTAGGGCTTTTTGTGTGTCATCAAAATTTACAATTTTATTGTACTTATATTTTTCCACTGAATGCATATAAAGTGGGTCGTAATATTCTATAAGATATTTTTTTACAAGTTCTTCATATTTGCCTAATTCTAATAAATCAATATATTCATCTACTGCTTTATGACCCAATCTTTTTCTGAATTTATTTATACACTCTTTTAAAACCAATATATTATCTTCATCTTTACCATAAATATAATCTCTACAAAGTCTATTGACTCTATTATCAATATCACATTCCAGTAGTATATGATACCCATCTCGTATCATTGCATCGAAGATTTCATTAGGAACTGTGACACTTCCAACTCGCTTACTTTCACTTTCAACAAATATATAATCCTTTTTTGAGAAAAATATACTTTCAAATAATTTAGTTTCAAAGTTCTTTTGAGATGGTGGCTTCTCATCAAATGTTATAAAACCAAAAGTTGAACCACTATTTTTAGCTATTCCTTCTAAATCTAATACATCTATTTCTTTTTTCTTCAATAAATGCAATAAATCAGTCTTTCCTGAGCCAGTTAATCCATGCACAGATATAAAGTTCTTTGTATTCATTATATTTCTTAAGTAATCCAATACAAAGTTTCTATAAGCCTTATATCCACCTTCAAGTTGATAAACATTTACACCTAATGATGACAATACATTTACTATACTTCCACTTCTCATTCCGCCTCTTGCACAATATATGACAATATTATCATAATTTGCTGTAAGCTCTGCTGCTTGTAAATATATATCCTTTAGCTTATACGATACATAATCAAATCCCTTTTGTATTGCTTCATGCTTTCCCTGCATCTTATAAATAGTTCCAACTTCATTATGCTCATTGTTTTTAAAAAGGGGCATATTAAAAGCATTTAATATATGGTCTTCTTCATATTCCCCTTCTGTTCTTACATCTACAAAAACTACTTTTTCTAGCTTAAGTGCCTTTTCTATTTCTATAACCGACAATTCTATTCACCTTCTAAATTCTGCAAATCTTGTTTGCTTATTAGTACCTTTCTTGGCTTACTTCCCTCGCTAGCTCCAATTATACCTCTTTCTTCCATAGAGTCAATAAGTCTAGCTGCTCTATTAAATCCTATTTTAAATCTTCTTTGCAACATAGAAGCAGATGCTTGACCACTTTCTACAACAAATTCTATTGCCTCACTTAAAAATTCATCCTCATCGCTAGATTTTGATGTATTAACTTTAGATATAGTTTCAATTATATCTTCCTCATACTTTATTCCATCCTTAACCTGGTCTTTTACAAAATCAATTACTCTTTCTGACTCACTTTCTGATATAAATGCACCTTGAAGTCTAACTGGTTTTGCCGCTCCAAGTGGATAAAATAGCATATCACCTTTACCTAAAAGTTTCTCTGCCCCACCCATATCAAGTATTGTTCTTGAATCAGTTTGAGATGACACTGCAAATGCTATTCTAGACGGTATATTAGCTTTTATAACACCTGTTATGACATCAACGGATGGTCTTTGTGTAGCTACAATCAGGTGCATTCCAGCAGCTCTGGCCATCTGAGCTAATCTACAAATATAATCCTCTACATCATTTGCGCTTGCCATCATTAAATCTGCTAACTCATCTATTATTATTACTATTTTAGGTAATTTTTCCTCTGATTTTTCATTATAACTTGTTACATCTTTTACTTGAGCATCTGCAAATAGTTTATATCTTCTATTCATCTCTGTCACTGCCCAGTTTAAGGCATTAGCAGCTTTTTTAGGGTCTGTAACTACAGGTATCAGAAGATGTGGTATTCCATTATAATTTGCAAGTTCAACCACTTTTGGGTCTATTAAAAGTAATTTTACTTCATCAGGGTTTGCCTTATATAATATACTACTTATCAAAGTGTTTACACAGACACTCTTTCCTGAACCTGTAGAACCAGCTATAAGTAAATGTGGCATCTTACCTATATCTCCAATTATAATTTTGCCTGCTACATCTTTCCCAAGCCCCATTGCAAGAGGAGAATCAAAATTATTAAACTCTTCACTTTCTAGAACTTCTCTTACTCCAACCATTTGAGCTTCCTCATTTGGAACTTCTATTCCAATTGCACTTTTCCCAGGAATTGGCGCTTCAATTCTTATACTTTTAGCTGCTAAACTTAAAGCTATATCATCAGTTAAGTTTACAATTTTACTTACTTTAACCCCTGGACTTGGCTGTATCTCATATCTTGTTATAGTTGGACCAACTGTAACTTGATTAATCTTTGCTTCTACTCCAAAATCTGAAAGTGTCTTTTCTAAAAGAGAGGCATTTTTTAAAACCTTCTTTTTGCCATTTTCATCAGATTTTTTATTTACTTTATTTAAAAGTTCAACACTAGGTTTTTTATAATTTGAATAGTCTTCATTATTTGACTCTGATACAATGCTTATTGGTTGAGTTTTTTCTACATCTAAATTAGATTTGCTTATATCAACTTTCTTTTCTGGTTTAGTCTCCACAACTGAATTTTCATTTGTAGCTTTCTGTAACTCTTTTAAAACATCTAGTTCTGGCATACTTTGAGTTCCTTCTAATATTTCTAAATATTCATCTTCTGCCTTGTTAAAACCAACTATTTTAATAGTCTTATCGTCTACACCATCACCATTTTCTTCTTCTAAATATTCATCTTCTTCATCTTCATTGTCACGGCCTTTTGACATTAACCCTTTAAAAAATCCAGGCTTCTTATTTACAGTAGTATCGTCCACTTCATCAGTTATCATATCTATTGCAGATTTTTTCATATTTGAAATTTTATCTTTAAAAGTTAAATTACTGTCTTTTGATGCTTTAGATTTTGACTTTGCATTTGATACCAAATCTTTTATAGAAATATTAAATATAAACATTATAGAAAGTATAAGAGCAAATATACTTATTAGCCATCCACCTGCTATACCAAATATTTTACTCATATAATACGCAATGGTTGTTGCTATTAAGCCACTACCTTGTCCACTTACACCCAATTTCATAACATCATCAAACATATTACCTTTTAGTGGGCTATCTACAGGAAGAGTTCCTGCATTTAACAATCCATAAAATACAAAAATAAATAAAATAATTATGTAGTATAATTTAGTCTTTCTCAATCTATATATATATTCATTTCCATCAAAAAACCCTAGAAGTCCTGTTATAATTACTATAAATGGTATTGCTATGGAAAGTCCTCCAAATAATCCTTTAAAGAGATTTTGCATTATCACAGGTATCCATCCCATAGAATTAGAATTTAAACTATATAATAAAAATACACCTATAAATATTGTTATCAAATTATGATATTCTGCATTAAAGCTTAAGGTATTTACCTTCTTTTTTTTCTTCTTTTTCGTGGCCATTAATATCACTCCTTATTTTTAGCAAGTTTTACCCCTTCATAGCAAAAAGTGCTAATGCCTTAACACTAACACTCCTACTTTATTACATCATTATATCATAAATTTTATTATTTAAACAAATTTTAATCATTATTTTTTTCTTCCTCTGATTCTTTTATAAGCTCTTTTAATTTTTTAATAGCATCTTTTAATCCACCAACTTCATCTATAAGCCCGTAATCTACAGCTTCTTTTCCTATTAAAACACTACCAACATCACTTATAAGCTCATCTTTCTCATGCATAAGTTTATCAAGTATATCTCTTTCGATATTAGATGTTCTTATGATAAATTGAATTATTCTCTCTTGCATCTTTTTAAAATACTCGAAAGTTTCATTTATACCTATTACAAGTCCAGTTGTTCTTACAGGATGTATAATCATTGTTGCAGTTGGAGCTATAAATGAGTAATCACCTGCAGTAGCAAGAGGAACACCTATACTATGACTTCCCCCTAATACAAGAGTAACTACTTTTTTGGATGTACTATTTAAAAGTTCTGCAATAGCTAGACCTGCCTCAATATCTCCTCCAACAGTATTTAAAACAACTAGTACTCCTTTAACATCATTACTTTCCTCAATTGAATAAAGCATTGGAATTATATGTTCATACTTTGTAGCTTTTTTCTGAGGATTTCCTATAAAATGACCTTCAATTTCTCCAATTATAGTTATACATTGGGTATCTTTAGGAGGCTGAGGAGGCATCTCACTAGTGCCAAATTGTTTTATACATTCTCTTTCCTCACAGCTAGAATCTCTTCTACAATTATCTTTATCAAATGTTTCATTATCATCTTTATAATCTTTCATAAAAAAACTCCTATCAAAATATATTTAACTTAGTTTTGCCAAATAAATCAAATATATTAAGATATACGAAAAATTATTAAATTTTGAATAAAAGTAATTGCATTACGATTCTTATTTTACATAAAATTGTTGGTGTATTGCATGTACTGCTGTATGCATATCTTCTTCACTAACTAAACAAGATATAGTCATATTTGAATCTGATGTTTGTAAAAGAGATACTCCTGCTTTTGATAAACCTCTAACTACTTTTGACATGATACCAGACATTTCATCAGCTATTCTTGAACATATCAATGTTACTTTAGCACAATCTCTATTTACTTCATAATCTAATTCAAATTTATCTAGTATTTCTTTTAATTCTTTTATATCAGCATCTTCAATAACAAAGGCTTTTTCTGATATAAAGAAATTTATCATATCTATATTTATAAGTTTCTTTTCTATTTCATTTAATACTTCTGTAAACACTTCTTCTGCTGATTTAATCTTAACTTGAGCAACACTATCTTTATTTGCAACAGCAACTTTAAGGTCTTTTTCTTGTTCATATTCTATATTTTGTTCTAAATGCTTACATAAAGAACCTATTTTTGTACCTTCAAAAGTTGGATTCATTGTATTTTTTATTGCTAGAGTTATATTTCCACTTTTAGCTAACTGTACTGCTCTTGGATGTATTACCTTAGCTCCTTTATCTGCCATTTGAAATACTTCTTCATAATCTATAAAACTCAATACTTTAGCATTTGGTTCTACTCTAGGGTCTGCAGTCATTATACCATCTACATCAGTGTAAATTTCAACTGTCTCACATTCCAAAGATTTACCAATAGCAACTGCTGATGTATCACTTCCACCTCTTCCAAGAGTAGTTACTTCACCATCATCTGTTACACCTTGAAATCCAGCTATAACAACAACTTTGCCATCATCTAATGCTCTTTTTACCTTTTTAGGGTTTATATATTTTATTTTAGCATTAGAATACTCATCACTTGTAATTATACCTGCTTGTTGACCAGTAAAGAAAACAGATTCTATACCTTTTGCATTTAATAAATTAGCAAGAATTGTCCCTGATATTATTTCACCACAAGACATTATTAAATCAAGTTCTCTTTTATTTGGTTCATCATTTACTGAATTACACAGATTTATAAGTGTATCTGTTGCATATGGAGCGCCCTTTCTACCCATTGCTGAAACTACTAATACTAATTGTAACTCTTCATCATTATCTCTGTATGCTTTTACTATCTTACATACTTCATTCATTTTTTCATATGATTCTACTGATGTCCCACCAAACTTTTGCACTAAAATACTCATTTTTTCCTCCTAAATATATCCCTCATATTCTATAATTATCATATCATTGCCTATTTTTTTTACATTTCTCCATGGAACTTCTAAAAATGACTTATCTTTTCTTCTGGCAAAAAAGCCTTTTTCTTTTGGAATTAAAAGCGCCAATATCCCGCCTGTAGTTTCATCTAGTATAAGGTCACACTCTCCAATAACTCCTAATCTTTCTCCTGTGACTAAGTTAACTATTTCCTTACCTGCTATTTCAGATAAATTCATATTTTATACCTCCAGAGATTCACTTTTTAAAATATTAATCCAAATGCAGAATATCTTCTACATCTCTTCCAACTATACATGTACCAATATTTTCTATATTGAATACCTTATCAACAACTTTTTTTACTGAATTAATATCAACATTATTTATACATTCAAGTATTTCATCTGTAGTTTTTACTTTTTTACTCAACAACATAGATTTACCAGTAGACATCATTCTACTGCTAGTACTTTCTAAATCCAATATATAATTACCTTTTAGTTGTTCCTTACTTTCAAATATTTCTTTTTCTGTAAGATAATTTTTTCTTATATTTTCAATTTCTTCTTTTATTAAATTATAAACATCTTGCAAATTTTCTGTACTCATACTTGCGAATATACCTAATTCACCACATTTTCTGTATAGTGTTTGTGACGAGTATATTGAATATACTAAACCTTTTTCCTCCCTTATCTTCTGAAAAAGTCTTGAGCTTATACTTCCACCAAAAATATTGTTTACCACCGCCATTGAATAAACTTCATCATCATTTTCAAATGGAATACCTTTTAGACACATAGCTAAGTTTACCTGTTCAGTATCTTTGTTTTTTGATATAAAACAAGGATTAAACTTGGCCTCAGTTATGTCTATACTTAAGCTTCTCTTTTTCCAGTTTCCAAATTTAGATTTAAGTTTATCTACCATATCATCAAAATCAAAGTTTCCAACTATAGAAATAACAGCATTATTTGGAATATAATATTTGTTTAAGTACTCTAACATAGACTCCTTAGTTATATTGTATAGAGAATCTTTTGTCCCAATTATATTCATCCCTAAACCATCATTAGCATATATATTTTCGACTAATAAATCATAAGATAAATCGTCTGGAGAATCTTCATACATCTTAAGTTCCTCCAATATTATAAGTCTTTCCTTATCTATATCATTTTTATCAAATCTAGAATTTAGTATCATATCACTTAATACATCTATTCCTGTATCTATATGCTCATCTATTAATTTTACATAATAACATGTACATTCTTTACTTGTAAATGCATTGATTTGCCCACCTAAATTGTCAATTGTGCTAGCAATCTCTTTTGAGGTTCTATTTTTGGTTCCTTTAAACATCATATGTTCTATAAAATGAGAAGTTCCACTTACCTCTTCTTCTTCTATTCTAGACCCTGCATTTATCCAAATACCTAACGTTATTGACTTTAGATATGGTATTTCTTCCCCAATTATTGTAAGCCCATTTTCCAGTATTTTTGTCTTATACATTACATTCTCCTAAAAATTTATTCTTTATGTTACATTGGATTATTGAAAACACTATGTTCTAATTCTATTTATTTTTATATGTATTACATTATAAGTCAGTCTTTTAATTAATTCAACTACAACTTATACAATCTTAATCAAATATTTATACTTTGTCTACTTAAATACATCACTAAGTTTACCTGGTTTTAATCCTTTTTCTCTTACAATTGCTATAATATCATCTATACATTTTGTCGTTGCATCAGTTGGGTGCATTAAGATTATACTACTATCTTTAATATCTTTTTTCTTCATTCTATCTATAATTACTTCTGGTTGATCTTTATATTTCCAGTCTATAGTGTCAGCATCCCATTTAATTGAAGTATATCCTAATTCTTTAGCAGCCTTTACTGTTTCTGCTCCAAAAGAACCTGCTGGAGCTTGAAAAAACTTAGTCTTCTCATTTATAATTTCTTCAATTATCTTTTTAGAGGTTTCTATTTGTTCATAGTTATCCTCATATGATAGTGTCGAATAATCTAAATGTTTGTATCCATGATTGCCTATTTCATGCCCTTGTTTCTTTATCTTCAATAATTCGTCTTTATTTTTTTCTGCCCACTTCCCAGTTACATTAAAAGTAATCTTTACATTCTCTTTTTTAAGAGTTTCCAAAATAGATTCTATGTACTCTGTTTCCCATCCAAGGTCTACGTTGCATGTTAATGCAACGTATCCACTTTTATCTTTTGTACCTCTCTCATATGGTAAATCTACTCCATTAAACAAGTTAAAAACGGGCTTATTGTTAAACAATTTTAATACCATTACCCCTCCTGATAATCCTAATAATATCACTAAAATTAGTATTATAATTTTTTTGAGCTTACTCTTATTAAGTACCATCATTATCATTAAAACTCCCCCTAATTATGTACAAATTGTTTCTTATTTAATACTATTAAAGGAAAGCTCTATTTATGCACTAAATATAACATAAACCTTTCTCTGTATATCAATAAAAAATTCTATTAAAAATCTCTTAAATAAACCTATATTATTAAACAGCTTTTTAATTAGCTCTTTACTTTTCCTATCATTTTAGAATTTCCTACAGTACTTTCTACTGTTACTTTTAATACAAGAGTATGTAATACATTTTATATAAAAAGCCTCTGTTAGAAAGAGTAACAGAGGCTTTTTATTTCATGTTCAAAAGTTTAATTTCATACTTGAAAATATATTATAATAACTAGAATATGTTTATGTAATTGTACTTTTGAAATCTATAAATAATCTTTAATTTGTTGATTTCTTTAAACTTTTTCTTTCTATAAAAAAGAGAGCCACTAAAAGCTGAACTACTGCAACAATTGAAATACAAATAAATGCAACATCTATTCCAAATACATTTGCTGTAGTATTTGTCATACCTCGTGATGTTACTGTAGCAGTTGTCATTACTGCAACAAAAACTGCTGAGCCAATAGCACCAGCTATTGTACGCAATGAAGTAAGTAATGCTGTTCCATGAGCAATATTTTTTTCCCCAAGCACACTCATTCCCCAAGTAACAATAGGCATCATAATTAATCCAATAGCTATCAGACGTATAATATAAAAAACAGAGATATACAATACTGAAGTATCTTTTCCTACAAAAGATACACCAAGACAACTTATTGCCAAGAATATACTTCCACATACAACTAGCTTTCGTATTCCAAACCTATCATAAAATCTACCTGCAAAAGGACTTATAAGTGCCATTACAAGAGAACCTGGCATCATAATGAGACCACACTTAGTTGCTGAAAATCCTCTTACTGTCTGGATATATATTGGAATTAAAGTGGAACCTGCCATCATTACAACATATAGAAGCATACTTATAATTACAGCAAGTCTATAACTTTTATTCTTAAGAATACGAAGTTCTAGAAATGGCTCTTTTGAGTGAATCTGACGCAAAGAAAATGCTATAATTGATACTATACCTACAAATAATGGCAAAGCAATATTTATACTGAAAAACTCAGTTGTTCCAATATTCCCAAGTCCAAGCAAAAGGCCACTAAATCCCACTGCACATAAAATCATAGAAAACGTATCAAATGATTGTTTTTTTGTCTCTATTACATTTTGTAACACTCTAGATGCTATAATAATGTCAATAATACTTATAACTAAAGAAAACCAAAAAATAGCTTGCCAATTAAAAATATCAATGACAATTCCTGCTAGAGTTGGCGCAAATATTGGAGCAGCACCAGCAGCCAAACCGTATATACCCATTATGGAGCCCATTTGTTCTGCAGGATAAATTGTTAAAATTATTACTTGTGTCATAGATAGCAACACTCCATTACCCATTGCTTGCAATATACGTCCAAACAAGAGAGGTGTAAATGAAGATGCACTAGCAGAAAGCAACAATCCTACCGCAAAAAGACTCATAGCACTAATGAAAAGTGGTTTTGTTGGAAATCTCCTAATCAAAAATGCAGTTGCAGGAACCATAATTCCCATAGCAAGTGTATATGCACTAGTAAGCCATTGAGCTGTTGTGGCTGATATATTTAAATCCCCCATCATAACTGGCAATGCAGTAGTAAGAGATGTCTGAAGTAATGAGCCAACTATAGATCCAATCAATAGTACAGCAAAAATCATATTTCTAGATTGCTTATTTAAATTCATGTCTTTACCTTCTTTCTGTTTTTATTAGCAACGCTTAAGAAATATCTCTATTTTTTATCTTCAAAAAACTTTATAATCTTTTTTTGAATACGTATGTAAGCAATAGCATCTTCTGGACCTAGTGCTTTTAAAAATTTAACTGTATACTCTAAAAATTCTTTTTCATTTATTTTCTGCTGTTGTATTCCCTTAGGCATTAATTGAACTAGTGTCTGTCTACCATTTTGTGGGTCAACACAGCGCTCAATCATTTCCTTTGATTCTAACTGATTAAGAATAGCAGACATTCTAGCAGTACTAACATTCATAGTACTACTTATTTCTTTTGGGTTTACTTTTTTATTGTTTTTAGATAAATAACCCAATACAAATTTTTCACCACTTTGTATATCTGCAATTTTATCTTTATGTGGTATTTTTACCATCAACGTCTTAACCTTTCCAAGTTCAAGTGCTAATTCCATATAGTCCACATTATCACCTCCTTAATCGCTAACACTATTAGTAATTTACCATATATTGTCAATAAAATCAATATTAACATGATGTTTAATAGTCATTATCACATTAGCAATAAAATATTATAATAAGAGATTATATATTCGTAATGATACTTAATTATTTAGCACTTAAACTTCTCAAATATTTGTACTAAGTATATTTATACAATAAAAAAGCAAAACCCTAAGATTTTGCCTTTAATTATTTAATACATTATTTATTTTTATGCTCTGGTTTTGGTAAAAGAACTTTTCTAGATAAGTTAACTCTTCCTTTTTCATCTATTTCTGTAACTTTAACTTCAACTTCATCTCCTATATTTAATACATCTTCAACCTTAGCAACTCTTTCATGAGCTATATGAGATATATGAAGTAATCCTTCTTTTCCTGGAAGTATTTCAATAAATGCTCCAAAATTCATTATTCTACTTACTTTACCTTTGTAAGTTTTTCCTACTTCTGGTTCAATAACTATATTATTTATAAGTTCTTGAGCTCTATTAATCATATCAATTTCAATACCTGATATGAATACTTCTCCAGTTTGTTCAATATCTATCTTAACTCCAGTTTCATCTATTATCTTAGTTATTATCTTTCCACCAGGTCCTATTACATCTTTTATTTTGTCAGGATTTATTTGCATTTTAACAATCTTAGGTGCATATGGTGAAAGCTCTGGTTTTGGTTGAGATATAGTTTTTCTCATTTCTCCTAGTATATGAATTCTACCTTCCTTAGCTTGTTTTAAAGCACGTTGTAGAACTTCTTTATCTATACCATCTATTTTTATATCCATTTGTATTGCAGTTATACCATGTTCTGTCCCAGCCACTTTAAAGTCCATGTCTCCTAAGTGGTCTTCCATACCTTGTATATCTGAAAGCACTGCTACCTTGCCATCATGCTTTATAAGTCCCATTGCTATACCTGCAACCATGTCTCTTATAGGCACACCTGCATCAAGCAGAGATAATGTTGAACCACATACACTCGCTTGAGATGTAGAACCATTTGAACTCAATACTTCAGAAACTAATCTAATAGCATAAGGGAAGTCTTCTTGAGATGGTATCACTGGTAATAAAGCTCTCTCAGCTAAAGCACCATGTCCTATTTCTCTTCTACCTGGACCTCTTGATGGTCTAGCTTCTCCAACACTATATGCTGGGAAATTATAGTGATGCATATATCTTTTGTTTTCTTCTTCATCTAATCCATCTAACTTTTGAACATCTCCTAAAGCACCTAAAGTAGCTACATTAAGTACTTGAGTTTGTCCTCTAGTAAATATAGCTGAACCATGAGCTCTAGGTATCATACCAGTTTCACACCATATAGGTCTGATTTCTTCTAATTTTCTATTATCTGGTCTTACATTTTCATGCACTATAAGTTTTCTTACTTCTTCTTTTATTATATCTTGTAATACTTCCTCTATATCACCAATAAGTTCTTCAAAATTTTCAATAGTTTCTTCAAAATGAGCTAGAGTTTCTTCTTTAACTCTATCCATCTTTTCCATTCTTTCTAATTTTTCAAAAGTTTGAACTGCATCTTTCATCTTAGCAGTTGCAAATTCACGAACCAATTGAGTTATTTCTTCTCCTGCATGGTATAATTCAACAACAATTTTTTCTTTTCCAACTTCTGCAACTATACCATCTATAAATTCAACCACTTTTTTTATTTCTTGATGAGCAAATAAAATAGCATCTAGCATTATATCATCTGGAACTTCATCTGCTCCAGCTTCAACCATCATTATTGCTTCTTTTGTACCTGAAACAACTAGATGCATTGAACTTTTCTCTCTTTGCTCTGCATTTGGATTTACAACGAATGCACCATCTACAAGACCAATACATACTGAACCTGTTGGGCCATTAAATGGTATATCTGATATAGAAAGTGCTATAGATGAACCTATCATTGCTACTATATCTGGTGTGCAGTCTTGATCTACTGATAAAACTGTTGCAACTACCTGAACATCATTTCTAAATCCTTTTGGAAATAATGGTCTTATTGGTCTATCTATCAATCTTGATGTAAGTATCGCTTTTTCTGAAGGCTTACCTTCTCTCTTTAAAAAACCTCCAGGTATTTTACCTACAGAGTATAATTTTTCTTCATAATCTACACTTAAAGGGAAAAAGTCTATTCCGTCTCTAGGCTTAGCTGACTTAGTTGTATTTACCATTACCATACTGTCGCTGTATCTAACTATACAGCTACCGTTAGTCATTTCACAAATTTTTCCTATTTCTACAGAAAGTTCTCTCCCTGCGAAATCCATTTTAAATATTTTATGTTCAAACATTAATGCTTGTCCTCCTCTTATTAAAAACACGTATATCACTCTATTTACTATATTATCAAAAATACTATAAATTAACAATATAAAAATTATCTTTGCCTATATATGCAAGAAGCTTATATTTCTGCTAATTAGAACAACTTATAGCTAATATATCTGGCCCTGTATGAGAACAAATAGAAACTCCACCTCTAGTAAACAAGACTCTTCTTGCTTTTATTCTTTTATTTACTTCTTCTTTTAATATTTCACAATCATGTAGATTATCTCCACAACCTATTGTTACTATTTTCCCTTCTAAAGACCCTTCATTCATTTCTAAAATTATATCTACTAGTTTACTTGCTATATTTTTTACTCCTCTAACCTTGTTTACCAACTTAGCTTCCCCATTATCAAAGAAAAATATAGGTTTTATATTCAACATATTTCCTATTAAAGCAGTTGCTACTGGAACCCTTCCACTTTGTTTTAAGAAATCAAGGGTATATGGAGCAAAAAGTAATCTTATACTGCTACGAATGTTTTCTAACTCATTTATTATTTCTTCAAACCCTAAACCTTCTTCAACAAGTTCACAAGCCTTTATAACATATTGCCCACTACCAAGTGATAAGTTTCGAGTATCAAATATATGTATTTTTTCTTTTTCATTCATATCATTTTTAGCTATTACGGCACTTTGAAAAGTTCCTGAAGCATTTGATGCACCTGTTAAACAGATTATATGGTATCCATCTTCTATAAACTTATCAAATACTTCTTTAAACTCCATATATGTAGCTTGTGAAGTCTTAGGTATTTGTTTTATTTCTTTTACTTTCTTGTAAAACTCTTCTTTATCTATATCCACTCCTTCTATATATTCTCTATCATTAAAAATAACTGTAAGTGGAACTATTTCTATACAATCTTTCTCTGATATTTCATCTGGAATATCGCACAAACTATCACATACTAACTTTATTTTCAAAATAATTTCCTCCTTATTCTAACTAAATATTATAGTATAAAATTTCTATATTTATCTTGTCTTTCCTTTTTAATTGATTATGTATTTATATATTACCTTATATTCTTACCCAATATTATTCATTTTATAATTTTTTATAATGTATAAATTACTTTTATTATTAACTATTTTACTCTATAATAAATTAACTATAAAAAAGCAGGTATACACTATACCTGCTTTTTTATAAAGAATGAAATTACTTTCTTAATCCTAATTTAGCTATTAATGCTCTATATCCTTCAAGATCTTTTTCTTTTAAGTAAGCTAATAAGTTTCTTCTTCTACCAACCATTTTTAATAGTCCTCTTCTTGAATGGTGGTCTTTCTTATGAGTTTTTAAATGTCCATTTAGATCATTTATTCTAGCTGTTAATAAAGCTATTTGTACTTCTGGAGAACCAGTATCTCCTTCAACTCTTCCATATTCTTTGATTATTTCTGTTTTGTTTATCATTTAGATTACCTCCGTATTTTTTTAGAAACGCCTATTACTAAGCATTGATTGGAGTATTCAAAAGCTGAGTAATGGTTATTTTCCTTAATCATTTTATCATACATTACTTGTTTTTGCAAACATAGTTTTCATATACATAGTTTGTGTCATTAGACAATTGATTTTTTAAGTCATTTATTGAATTAAATTTTCTCTCATCCCTTATTCTTTCCAAAAATTCAACAATTATATTTTTACCATAAATATCTCTGTCAAATTCTAAAATGTTTGTTTCAATAGACAAAGATTTTCCATTAACTGTTGGGTTATAACCTACATTTGTAGCACCAAAATAAACCTCATCTCCAATATGTACAATAGAAGCATAGATACCTCTCTTTGGAACGAGCATATTATTCTTAAGGTCAATATTTGCTGTTGGGAATCCCATAGTTCTTCCAAGGTGTTTAGAATGTATAACACACCCTTCTAACTTGTAATTACGACCTAAATACTCTTTAACATTAGTCATATCACCTTGGGATACTAAACTTCTAATATAAGTACTACTCACTCTTACATCATTTATTTTGATTGGTTTTATTACTTCCACCTCAAAACCAAATTCATTTTCTAAGCTCTTTAATAGATTGACATTCCCTTCTTTAGCTCTGGCAAACGTAAAGTCATGTCCAATCACTATTTTTTTAGCCTTTAATTTTTTTACTAGTATCTCCTCTACAAAATCATTTGCAGGTATTTTAGTCATATACTCATCAAATGGTATAATTACAACTATATCTATTCCCAATTCTTCTAATAAATTTATTTTGTCCTCATTACTTATAATATTTTTTGTTGAGTTTGGTCTAAAGTAGTTTACAGGATGATTTGCAAATGTAAATACAATACTCTGTATATTTTCTTTTTTTGCATATTCAACTGCTTTTTTTATAAGAACTTGATGTCCTTTGTGTATGCCATCAAAATTCCCTATGGTAATGACACTTTCTTTTATGTTTGCTATTTCTGCTATAGATTTTATAATCACCATAATAAATTTTCCCCGCTAAAATTATAATTTACTCTTAACTTATTCACAAACTATTATAGCATAAGTAAAAGAGATAGACTATAGAAGTTATTATAGCACTATCTCTTTTGGTGTTTTTTCAAATACATTGATTATATAAACATCTTATCACTTTTAACACTTACTGTATTATTATGTTTTGATAATTTTCCTAATCCTAAGAAGTTATCTTTACTATATACTCTTACAAATTCATCATCTTTACTGAGATTGTTCTTTAAAAATCTCTTATCATCTATTGAACCACCATTACTATAATATTTTATAGCATTAGGGTTTAATACAATATAATTAAACGAATCTAATACATAATCTATATCATATAAGTGTTTATCCAGAGTTTCATTTGCATAAAATAATTCTAATTCTTCTAGCGTTATCGAATTTTCCAAGTTAAATTTACCAGAAGATGTTCTATTTAAAAATGACATATGTCCTCCACATCCTAGATATTCTCCTATATCATGGCAAATGCTTCTCACATAAGTCCCTTTAGAACATTCAACATAAAACATTACTTTATTACCTTTTATACTAAGGATTTTTATATCTTTTATGTTTATTCTTCTAGTTTTTAAAGTAATCTCAGAGCCTCTACCACTTCTTACTAAATCACACATTCTCTTTCCATTTACTTTTAAAGCTGAGTAAATTGGAGGAAGTTGATCTATTTCACCTTTTTGTGTATCAAAAGCTCTTTCTATATCTTCATTACTTAACTTAAAATCATCAATTTTTTTTATAATTTCTCCAGATGAATCATAGGTATCTGTACTTATACCTAAAGTAAGTTCACATATATACGATTTATCTTTGTTTAAAATAAGTTCACATACTTTTGTAGCTTTTCCTGTACATATTGGTAAAACACCTGATGCATCTGGGTCAAGAGTACCTGTATGCCCAACTTTTTTCATATTTAAAATCTTTCTTACCCTACTTACAACATCATGAGATGTCATACCTGTGGGTTTCAATATATTTATAATCTTATTCATTTTATTGTCACCTTAAATTGATTTTAACACTGCCTCTAATACCATTTGTTTAGCATTATCAATACTATCTTTGATAGTACATCCAGCAGCTCTTATATGACCACCGCCACCAAATACTTTAGCTATTTCACTTACATCAACATAATTTTTTGACCTAAAACTCACTTTAATTTCATCTTGTTTTTTTTCTTTAAATAAAATTCCAACTTCAATACCTTTTATATCTCTAGTATATGTTGTTATACCATCAACATCATTGAAACTCATGTTATTCCTATTCATCATATCCTGAGTTAAAATTATACTAGATACCTTTGAATCAAATATCTCCAAAGATTTTAAAGCTTCACCTAATAATTTGTAATAATCAGAAGAATTACTTTGATATATATTTTGTATTATAGTGTTTTTTTCTGCACCTAAAACAAGTAAATTCTTTGCCATCTCAAAACTACTTGCATGCACATTTGAATAGGAAAAATTTCCAGTATCAGTCACAAGACCTGTATATAAACATGTTGCTATATCTTTATTCATAATCTTAATGTCTTTTATTTCTTGAAATCTAACTAATAAATTATACACTAGTTCACAAGTAGAAGATGCATCAATATCTACATAGTTTAAATCTCCATATGAATCATTACTAGCATGATGGTCAATACAGATTACTTTTGATGCATTATTTTTGATTTCATCACTTACACATATTCTCATCTTATCTCCGCAGTCAAGTGCAATTAGAGAATACTTATTTATATCAAATTCATGAGACTTATAAATTTCTACACCTTCAACTAAAAACTTCAAATTCAATGGGGCTTCATCATCAAGTACATAATATACATTTTTCCCTAAACTTTTTAGTGTATAATACATTGAAAGTGTTGAACCAATATTATCTCCATCTGGACTAATATGAGAGGTAACTATAAAATAGTCACCCTCATATATATAATTTATAATACTATCAATATTATTCATCATAATTTTCATCCTCATTTTTTTGAGTATTTTTTTCATTTACTCTCTTTATAAGGCTATCCATATACATTCCTTTTTCTATTGAATCATCAAGTTTAAATATTATCTCAGGAATATATCTAAGCTTTATATTTTTTCCTACTTCTCTTCTTATATACCCTCCAGCACTCTTAAGTCCTGCTAATGTAGATTCTTCATCTCCACCTAGAATACTTACATATACATAAGCATATCTTAGGTCATTTGTAACTTCTACATCAGTTACACTTACCAAAGATGTTATTCTAGGGTCTTTTACTCCATTTATAAGCATAGTGCTTACTACTTTTCTTATTTCTTCTGCAATTCTTCTTGTTCTATTATATGATGCCATACCATCGACCTTCTTTACTAACTGATTTTCTTTGATACGAATTTATAATTTTCTTTCTACTTCTTTAGTTATATAAGCTTCTACTATGTCGCCTTCTTTTATGTCATTATAATTTACAAAACTCATACCACATTCGTATCCAGAATTAACTTCTTTTACATCATCTTTAAATCTCTTAAGTGCTGCAAGTTCACCTTCATGTATTATTATACTATCTCTAACTAATCTTATTTTACAGTTTCTAAATATTTTACCATTAGTTACATAACATCCAGCTACTGTTCCAATACCAGATATTTTATATATTTCTCTTATTTCAGCTTTTCCTGTTTCTTCATCAACATATTCAGGGTCTAACATACCAGTCATAGCAGCTTGTATATCTTCTATAGCCTTGTATATTATAGTATATGTTCTTATATCAACATTTTCCTTTTCTCCTAGAGATTCTGCGCCTGGAACTGGTCTTACATTGAATCCTATTATTATTGCATTAGAAGCTGCTGCAAGTAATATATCTGATTCTGTTACAGCTCCAACACCTCCATGTATTACTTTAACTTGTACTTCTTCATTTGATAATTTTTCTAAAGATTGTTTAACTGCTTGTACTGAACCTTGTACATCTGCTTTTATAACTATGTTAAGGTCTTTTATAGCACCTTCACTCATTTGACTAAATAAAGCATCTAGTGATAATCTTTGAGTTGATTTTAACATCTCATCTCTAGCTAATTGTTGTCTTCTTGCTGCTACACTTCTAGCAATTTTATCTGTTGGAACCTCAACGAATTGGTCTCCACCTTGTGGAACTTCTGATAGCCCTAATATTTCTACTGCTGTAGATGGTCCTGCTGTCTTAACTCTTTTACCTTTTGCATTTATCATAGCTCTAACTTTACCACATGCAACACCTGCAACGATTGGATCACCTACTGTTAGAGTACCACCTTGAACAAGTACTGTTGCAACTGGACCTCTTCCCTTATCAAGCTCAGCTTCTATAACAGTTCCTACTGCTCTTTTATTTGGATTTGCTCTTAATTCTTCTATTTCAGCAACCAACAATACCATTTCTAAAAGTGTATCTATTCCTTCTTTTTTCTTAGCTGATACTGGAACTGCTATTACTTCTCCACCCCAGTCTTCAACTAATAATCCTTGGTCTGCTAATTCTTGTTTAACTTTATCTGGGTTTGCACCTGGTTTATCTATTTTATTTATAGCAACTATTAAAGGTACTCCTGCTGCTTTAACATGGTTTATTGCTTCTACTGTTTGAGGCATTATACCATCATCTGCTGCAACAACTAATATTGCTATATCTGTAACTTGTGCTCCTCTTGCTCTCATTGATGTGAAAGCCTCATGTCCTGGTGTATCTAAAAATACTATTTTTTTGTCATTGATTTTAACTTCTGAAGCACCTATATGCTGAGTTATTCCTCCAGCTTCACCTGAAATTACATCAGTTTTTCTTATTGCATCTAGTAAAGATGTTTTACCATGGTCAACATGTCCCATAACCGTAACAACTGGTGGTCTAGATTTTAAATCCTCTTCATTATCTTCTTCAATTTCCATTAAAGCTTCTATTTCTAAAGCTTCTGTATCATCACTTTCTGCTACTGTTAATTCAAATCCATAGTCTTTGGCAGCTAAAGCAGCAATCTCAAAATTTATCTCTTGATTTATTGTTGCCATAGTTCCCATTTTCATAAGCTTCATAATTATTTCTGATGGAGATTTATCTAATTTAGTTGCTAATACTTGTACTGTCAACTGTCCATCTATTTCTATAACATTTCCATTTTCTTGAGATGAATCTTCACTTAACACTTCAAGTGCTAATTCTAACGCTTCACCTTCTAATACTGAATCTTTGTCAGTTACATTAATATCTAATTCAGCTAACTTATTTATAAGCTCTTCATTTGATATATTTAATTTTTCTGCTATTTGGTATACTCTTGTTTTTGACACAAGATCACCCCCTATTTTATTTTAAATTTCTATTAGTTCAATTATCTTTTTAGCGAAATTTTCATCTTTTATTCCTACGACTGCTCTTGGAGATTTTCCTATTGCAAATCCTATTTCATCTTTTGTTGAAAAAAATAGATATGGAATATTTCTAAAAGTTGATTTATCTTTAAAAAGTTTTTTTGTGTTATTTGATGCATCTTCTGCAATTAAAATTAATTTTACTTTTCCTTTTTTTAAGTCAAGCAAAGTTGAATCATCACCAGACACTATTTTCCCTGCACGAGTTGCGAGTCCTAAGAACGAGTGTATCTTTTCTTTATTATTTTTCATATTCTTCTAACTCCATAAGTAGATTATCATAGACTTCATCAGGAACATCAATTTTAAAAGCTTTATTTAATGCTTTGCTTTTTATAGCTTTTTTTAGACATTCAGAGCTTTTGCATACATATGCTCCTCTTCCATTAGCTCTTCCTGTTGGGTCTAAAAATATTTTTCCTTCTTTATTTTTAACTATTCTTATAAGCTCTTTTTTAGAGTCTCTATCTTGACATGCTATGCATTTTCTTTGAGGCACTTTTTTTACTTTTTTCAAAGCCATCCCTCCTTACTCTTCTTCTTTGAAATTATCATCTGAGACATCTAACTCATCTTGATTGATAAATTCAACTTTAATACCCTCATCTTCTATTTCTTTGGATTTTTCAAGATTTATCATTTCTTGTTCTGCTTGAGATTCGCTCTTAATATCTATCTTCCAGTTTGTCAATTTTGCTGCAAGTCTTGCATTTTGACCTTCTTTACCTATAGCAAGTGATAACTGATAATCTGGAACAATAACTAAGGCAGATTTTTCATCTTCATTTATATCTACTTTAACAACTTTTGATGGGCTAAGTGCTGCTGATATAAACTCTGCTGGATTTTCACTATATTTTATTATATCTATTTTTTCATCACCAAGTTCATCCACTATATTTTTTACTCTAAGTCCTTTTGGACCTACACAAGCTCCAATTGGATCTATTTTTTCATCTATAGATCTTACTGCCATTTTAGTTCTTGACCCAGCTTCTCTTGCCACTGATTTTATTTGAACTATACCCTCATATATTTCAGGAACTTCTTCTTCAAATAATCTCTTTACTAGACCTGGATGACTTCTTGATACAACTATTTGAGGTCCTTTGTTAGTCTTTTTAACTTCAAGTATATAGAATTTTATTTTTTGACCTGCTTTGTAATTTTCAAATGGGATTTGCTCACTTTGAGTCATTATCCCTTCTATTCTTCCAAGATTTACATAAACAATATTTTTATTTGCTCTAGCAACCTCTCCTGTAACTATTTCATTTTCTTTTTCTATAAATTCATTATACACTATTTCTCTCTCAGCTTCTCTTATTCTTTGAACAACTACTTGTTTTGCTGTCTGAGCTGCAATTCTTCCAAAGTTTTTAGGTGTAACTTCATGCTCTATAATATCACCCAATTCATAATTAGGGTTTATCTCTCTAGCATCTGCTAACTCTATTTCTAAGAAAGTATCATATAGGTCTGATTCATCGACAACTACTCTTTGAGAAAATACTTTTATATCTCCTTTGTCTCTATCAAACTCAACTCTAACATTTTGTGCTGAACCAAAGTTTTTTTTGTATGCAGTTAAAAGAGCTTGCTCTATAGTATCTATAAGTATTTCTTTATCTATACCTCTATCAACTACTAATTCGTTTAGTGCTTCCATAAATTCATGATTCATTTTTTATTTCCTCCCTATTTAATATACCACTAAAACTTTATTGCTAATCTAACAATAGCAACATCTTTTCTATTAAATTCCATTTCTTCACCATTTATAATGATTTTTATATTATTATCTTCTGTTAATCCTACAAGTTCACCTTCAAATTGTTTACATCCATTTAATGGTTTATATAATTTTAAATCTACATCTCTACCTTGGTATCTAACAAAATCTCTGTCTTTTTTTAATGCTCTATCAAGCCCTGGAGAAGATACTTCTAAAAAATAATTCTCTTTTATAGGGTCTTTTTCGTCTAATATTGGGCTTAGTTCTCTACTAACTAATTCACATTCGTTTAAAGATATTCCTTCTTCTTTATCTATGTATACTCTTAAGTAGTATTCTCCCGCTTCTTTTACATATTCAACATCAACCATTTCAAATCCATATTCATCCGTTATTTTAGTTACAATTTCTTCAATTGCTGCTTCTAAATCTTTTTTCATTAAATTACCTCCTATTCAATTGTAAATGACTAGTTTAATTTTATTAAATAATTTTTAAATTAAATGTATTCAATAAAATTAAACTAGTTCTTAATAATATATTTAAAATAAAAGAGTGAGAACAGCTGTCTCACTCTTAGTTTCTGCAAAGTATACTATTTTCTATACTATGATATCATAAAATTCTTTTATTTGCAACTTTTTGAACTAACCTAAAACAGAGACAATTGGTTTTCATCGCTCATATTTTCAAGTGAGCCATGATTAGTAAGTGTTTCTATTACTGTTTTTGATACTTTTGCTCTCTTTCTTAAATCTTCTTTTGATATAAATTCACCATTTTTTCTTTCATTTTGAATATTTAAAGCTGCATTTCCTCCAAGGCCTTGTATTGCTGCCATTGGTGGAAGTAATGTTTTTTCTCCAACAACTATAAAGTCACTTGCATCTGATTTATATATATCAACTGGTAACAACTTTATCCCCCTTGCATACATTTCAAGAGCAACTTCTAATACAGTCAACATACCTTTTTCCTTTGTAGTTGCATCATTTCCCAATGATTCAATCTCATTTATTTTTGATTTTATAGTATCCAAACCCTTAACAATTAAATCTGCATCAAAATCTTCCACCTTTGTAGTAAAGTAAGTTGCATAAAAGGCTTCTGGGTAATGTACTTTACAATATGCAATTCTAAATGAGGTCATAACATAAGCAACAGCATGTGCTTTGGGGAACATATATTTAATCTTTTTACATGAACCTATATACCATTCTGGAACATTATTTTTCTTCATTTCTTCAATATGTTCTGGTTTCAAACCTTTCCCTTTTCTTACACTCTCCATTATTGTAAAACTCATCTTAGGAGGTAAGCCTTTAAATATTAAGTAGTTCATTATGTCATCTCGTGTAGATATAACATCTTTTAATCCCACTATATCTTCTCTAACTAAATCTTGTGCATTGTTTACCCAAACATCCGTACCATGAGAAAGACCAGATATACGTACGAGCTCTGCAAATGTAGTGGGTTTTGTGTCAAGAAGCATTTGTCGTACAAACTTAGTTCCAAATTCAGGTACAGCAAGACATCCTATAGGACAATTTATCTCTTCTGGTGTAACTCCTAACGCTTCTGTAGATGTAAATAAAGACATAGTTTCTTCATCGTCTAGAGGAATTTCTGTTATATTTATTCCAGTAATATCTTCAAGCATTCTTATGATAGTAGGACCGTCGTGTCCAAGTATATCAAGTTTAAGTATCCTACCACTTATTGAATGATAATCAAAGTGAGTAGTTATAACACCACAAGAAGTATCATTTGCTGGATATTGTATAGGTGTAAAATCATATACATCTTTATAGTCTGGTATAACCATAACTCCACCAGGATGCTGTCCTGAAGTTCTTTTTACACCAGTACACCCATTTGAAAGTCTAAGTACCTCTGCATTTGGTACACTTATATTATTTTCTTCTACATATTTTCTTGCATATCCAAAAGCTGTTTTTTCTGCTACAGTACCTATAGTTCCTGCTCTATATACATATCCCTCTCCAAATAATTCTTCAGTGTATTTGTGGATTGTAGGCTGATAATTTCCTGAGAAATTTAGGTCTATATCTGGTTCTTTATCACCTTCAAAACCTAAGAAGACCTCAAATGGAATATCATGACCATTTTTAGCAAGTTTTCTTCCACATTTTGGACAATCCTTATCTGGCAAGTCAACACCTGACCCCCATTCACCTATTTCATAAAAAAAGGAATATTTACAATCTTCATTTTCACAAATATAGTGAGCTGGTAGAGGATTAACTTCTGTTATATCACTCATAGTAGCTGCAAATGATGAACCAACAGAACCTCTTGAACCAACTAAATATCCATCTGAGAGAGATTTTGCAACTAGTTTTTGAGCTATGATATACATAACTGCATATCCATTACTTATTATTGAATTTAATTCTCTATCCAATCTCTTTTGAACTATTTCTGGTATTGGCTCTCCATAAATCCGTTTAGCTTTTTCATAGCACATTTCCCTTAATTCTACATCTGAACCTTCTATAATTGGTGGATATGTATCATCTGGTATAGGTTTTATATTTTCAACCATATCAGCAATCAAATTACTATTTTCAACCACAACTTCATATGCTAACTCTTCTCCAAGATAACTAAACTCCTCCAACATTTCATCTGTTGTTCTAAAATGTAAATAAGTCTCTTCTTCATCTACCTTAAATCCTTGAGAATACTTTAGAACTTTTCTTAAAACAGCTTCATGTTTATCTAAAAAATGAACATCTCCAGTAGCTACTGGAATTTTATTAAACCTCTTAGCTGTATCAATTAATTTTCTATTTAATTCTCTTAACTCTTCTTCATCCTTTACTTCTCCTTTATCAATCATAAACCTATTGTTATCTATAGGCATCACTTCTATATAATCATATAAATCTATTATTTTTTTCATTTCTTCATCAGGTACATTTTTCTTTACAGCTTGAAAAACAACCCCGGCTTCACAAGCTGAACCAATTATGAGACCTTCCTTATACTCATTTAAAATACTTCTAAGGATTCTTGGTGCTCTAAAAAAATGATTTACATGTGCATCTGAAATTATCTTATATAAGTTTTTTATACCTACAGAATTTTTTGCTATCAAAGTTATATGGTTTGTACTAAGCTTTGTATAATCAATTTTTCCAAGAATATTATTCACATCACTTAAAGTTTTTGCACCTTTTTCTGTAAGCATCTGTAAAAATTTATTAAATATAAGTGCAGTTGCCTCTGCATCATCAACTGCTCTATGATGGTTTAAAAGAGGTATACCAAGCTCTTTAGCAACAACATTTAACCTATGTCTTTTTAACTTTGGAAGCATTACTCTGGCTAACATAAGTGTATCTACCTTTTTGTGATTATACATTATCCCCTGTTCTCTACACTTCTGTGATATAAACCCAGTATCAAACTCTGCATTATGTGCAACTAGTACACTATCTCCAACAAACTCCATAAATCTTGGAAGAACTTCTTCAATAGTTGGCTTGTCTTTAATCAATTCATTAGTTATTCCCGTTAATTCTTGTATCTTATACGAAATATCTTTTTCAGGATTTATCAGTTCACTAAATCTATCTACAATTTTAAAATTTTCTATTTTTACAGCACCAATTTCAGTTATTTTATCATTTGTATTAGAAAATCCAGTAGTCTCTATATCAAATACAACAAACGTCTGAGAAAGTTCTTTATCATTTGCATCTTCTATAATAAGAGAATCATCTTCAGCTAAATACCCTTCTACTCCATAAAGTATTTTTATGTTGTTTGCCTTACCAGCATTCATAGCATCTGGGAATCCCTGTACAACACCATGGTCTGTTATAGCAATCGCTGGATGTCCCCATTTGGCTGCACGTTCTACAAGTTTTTTAACAGAACAAATAGCATCCATAGAGGACATCTGAGTATGTGCATGAAGTTCTACCCTTTTTTCTTCTGAAATATCTTTTCTCTCTGGTCTATTTTCTTGTCTAATTCCACTAATCATCATACTAATTTCTCTTTGATATGTATCATAAACTATGTCACCTTTAAGTTTTAAATAAGCTCCTTTTTTAACATTTTCAAGTACTCCATCTTTATTGGTATCTGTTAAAAATAGCTTACAACTTATTGAACTAGTATAATCTGTAATCGATGCTATCATAAGTATTTTTCCATTTTTAAGTTCTTTAGTCTCAACATCAAATATATCCCCAACAACTGCAACTGTTCCAGAAGATGCATTTAATCCAGATATATTTTCAATCATAGCATTTGCATTATCTCCATAGACTAAATTTTCATCAACTTCTGATTTAATAACATAACCTTCTTCTTCATTTTCTTCACACTTATTAATTTGTCCAATTTCCAATGCTCTAATTTTTTCTTCCATTTCCCTATCATTTATTCTTATGAGTCTTTCTACATTTACCTTTTCATCAACAGCTTTTTCAATAGTTATATCTAAGTCCAATCCCAATTCTTCACTAAGAACAGTTTTAAGTACATGAACTACATTTTTTCTTATTAATCTCTCATAAAATATACCCTTTGGGAGTTTTATTTTTAATTCTTCATCTAAACAAAGAAATTCAACTTGCTTATACCATCCTGCAATGGACGGACACAAGTACTTTAATATATACAAGATATTATTCCAATATTTTTTTATAACATCTTTGTTAGATTTTCTTTCAAACCCAGTAAATCTTATTTTCATCTTTATATCTTTAAAATAATCAAGCTTATACATCAATTCTTCTCTAAATTTATCTAAAAGTTCATGGGAAACAATCTCTTTAGACGTTAGGTAAAAGTAAACAATTTTATTTTCTTTAAAATAAACTACTCTATTTATGTAAACTTCTTTAAGTTGTTTTCCAAGGCCACTGTTATTAATTTCTAATTTATCTAAATATTCCTTAACACTTTCCATTTATATCCTCCTTTCCTAACATTATATATATATTATTACCACTTTTTCTCTATTTCTATCTATTACTCACTTATATTTACTTAGAATTAATATTATAACATAAAAATTTTACTAATATTAAGGTTTATATCTAGTAAATTATATACAAAAAGACTACAGATAATTTAAACAAAATGAAAAACTACCCATAGTCTATATTTTTTTACTTATGTATTACTTATATTGTGGTACTTCAAAGACTAAACTACTTCCACCACCATAAAGGCCAATTAAATTTTCCATAATTCCAGAAATTCCATTAGCCCAATTTACATCAGTTGCATATTGGTGCCATGTATAATCATAATTCCACTTCATCTTGTAAATAGTATTTTGATTGTACTTAGAACTATTTGCATAGTTTTGAGATATCCATTTTGCAGAACCATCTATTGTAGCTCCAATACTAGTCCATCCATTAGAATATGCTGCCTCTGCTCCTGAAACATTAGCACTTTTATCTATTGCTCCTATTCCAAAAAAATTATACACTTTAACTGGCTTGCTAAGAGCTTGACCTTTATAAGAAGTCAATGTCTGACCTTGTGCAAGTGTAGATTTACCATAAGCAGTTTCCCACATAGCATGAGATACTAGATATACTACATCTATATTATACTTCTTAGCAGCGTTTATAAATGCAGCTCCTTGATTCTTAAATACACTAGAAGATAATCCATTAAGGTACGAATTTAAACTTGACTCTGAGATACCACTTCTATAACTATTAATTTTCAAAAATTGCATCATACCTTTTGTAGTGTTTGTAAAGTTTTTAGGATTTAAATAATATTCTATATCACTTGAACTAGCATTTACAAATGAACTTGTTCTTTGTGCTGAAAATGTACTAAATTCAGGACTTGGAGTACTTTTTCTATTACCTGGAGCTATTACATTCCCTCCCGCTGTTGCTTTCTCAACTTGTTTATTTATATGAGAAGCTAACGTATAGCTTAGAGATTTGTAATCAATCTTAGCCCCACTTATATTTGCCATACCATTTACTTGTCCTGATGTTGTAGAATCATTATTTCCATTATTGTTAGAATTGTTATTTGAGTTATTATTATTTGAAGTATCTGTTGAATCAGATAGATAATTTCCCACAACAAATGCTTCTTTATTATTAAAATTAATTTTAGCCCATCCACTACTTTCTGATATCACAGTTACTTTGCTTCCCTTATAGACCTTTCCTAATTTACTATATGTAGAACCTGGACCACTTCGTACATTTAAAGAAGCTGTATTTACAAATTTATTAGTATCTTTTTTATCAGTACCTTGGCTAGAATCATTTGTATCGCTCTGACCTGCATTTGATAAATACATACTAGATACATATCCATCTTTTCCATTATACTTTATTTTTGACCATCCATTAGATTCTGATATTACTTCTACCTTACTTCCTTTTTGTAACTTACCTAATACACCATAGCTTGTATTTGGACCACTTCTTACATTTAGTGAAGTTGTATTTACCTGCTTAGTTTTTGATTTATTAGTTGAGCTTGATACATCTCCTAGATAAGAACTCGATACATAACCTAGTCTTCCATCATATTTGATTTTTGACCAGCCATTACTTTCTGATATTACTTCTACTTTTTGTCCCTTTTTTAATACAGTTATAACTCTATAGCTTGTTCCTGCTCCATTTCTCATATTTAAACTATTTGAAGTAACTTGTTTTTCTTTATTTGTAGATGTTCTTAAAAAATTACCATTAGATTTTGCTATATATTTTGATGAAGCCCAACCTTCTTGTCCAGATTCAGCTTTTATTTTATACCATCCATTAGAAGAGTCTTTTATTAAAACTTTATCATCTTTTTTAGCAACAAAAGATATACTACTTTCGGCAGTTGGTTCATTTCTTACATTTAAATAATTTATAGTCACTATACCTATTTCTCCATCAGCATGTGCATTTACCATAGTTAATGGTAATACAGCTAATGTTGCTAAAGCTGCTCTTTTCTTCACTTACTTCCCCCGCCCTTCTTTTAACACTAAAACAATTTTAATATAATTATACGACAACTTATGATTTTAGTAAATATTGTCTATTTATATTATGTATACATTTTATTTATACTTTCTTTATTTTTATTTCTGATTTTAATCTATATATTTATATATTGAAAAATATAAATTTTTTTAGCTCGTATAATTTTATTTATGCCCACTCTTTAAATTGATTTTTAAAACATTAAGAAAATACTCAGAATCTAATAAAGTAACATAAACTTTATATTATGTAGTACAATCTATATATAATAATTTTGGAGGTGTAGACTATGGATGCAAATAACCTAAAAGACTTAATATCTAATCATAATAATATAGTATTTTTTGGTGGAGCAGGTGTTTCAACTGAATCTAATATACCAGATTTTAGAAGCTCTACTGGACTTTTTAATCAAAAACTTAATAAACAATTTACTGCTGAGCAATTAGTTTCACATACTTTCTTTGTTAAATATCCAGAAGAGTTCTTTGAATTCTACAAAGATAAACTAATATATCCTAATGCAAAACCTAATAATGCCCACATAGCTTTGGCAAAGCTAGAAGAAATGGGTAAACTTAAAGCTGTTATAACTCAAAATATTGATGGGCTTCATCAAATGGCTGGAAGTAAAAATGTTTTAGAACTTCACGGTTCTGTACATAGAAATTATTGTACTAACTGTGGTAAATTTTTTGATTTAGAAGCTATGCTAAATCTAGGAGGTAATATTCCTCATTGTGATGATTGTGGCTCTATAGTAAAACCTGATGTAGTGCTTTATGAAGAAGCTCTTGACAGTGATGTTATTACTAAGACAATTTCTGCTATAAGTAATGCTGATTTACTGATTATAGGAGGTACATCATTAGCTGTATATCCAGCAGCTAGTTTTATAGATTATTACAAAGGTAAATATATTGCTCTTATTAATAAGGCAAACACAGTTTATGATAAATCTGCATCTCTTGTAATTAATAGACCTATTGGAGAAGTTCTATATGAAGCTGTATTAAGACAAATATAGATTTATTTTACTATTTTTATTATATATATGAGTTTTTATGTTGAATTTAAAGTTTCTTTTTAGCATTATTTTTGTTATAGTATTTTAGTATAAATATATAATTTGAAAGGAGCTTTTTATGAAACTAAAAACTATATCTTTACCAGAACTTAATAATTTAGACCCAACACTGGAGTCTACATTTATCAAAATGGGTGAAGAACAAGGCGAATTAGCTGAATGTATAGGCAAATTCAGAAATCTAAGTGGAGAAAATAATGACTTAGATGAAGTTGATATCATAAAGAAAACTGCTAAAGAATTGATGGATGTGGCTCAAACATGTGTAACTATGATGTTTAAACTAGAAGAGCAATATGGTATTAATCTTGATGAAATACGCAAAGAACATATAAAAAAACTAGAAAAAAGAGGTTACATAAAAAACATAGATAAGTAAACCTTCTATCTCTAAATATTTATTAAAATAAATTTAAAGTATGAAATATTTAATTTCTGTGTAAATTTGCTATTAAATGGTATCTCAAAATGATTTTTTTAGATTGTAATTGAGATACCATTTTTTGTTTTATTTGCATATATTATTTAATATTTTCATAAACGATTAAATTTTATCCAGTATAACGAGTTTTTTGTCAGCAAAATTTTATTTTTAACTTCTATATTGTTCTCTCTTATTTTCATAAATTTTACTATATTCTTCTACTGCTTCCTCCCATGCTTCTATATCTGTTATCCCCTTTTCAATTGCTAATAAATGAACTATCTCAGCTAACTTTGATGCTGATTCTATTATTCCCATTTGTTACACCCTCTCTATTGTCAAATACTTACAAAAACTGTTAATTAGTTCTAATATTTGTTATTATTATTCCCAAAAACTTTAATAAATAAAAATATTTTTATTTTTTGACATGATTCCAATATGCCCACTAAATTTAAAAATTTTTATCTCTTTAAAATTTCTATATAAAATCTTAACTTTATTAAATTTTTTATATATTAAATTGATAGAGGATGAATATATTTATATAGGTACATATTAATTTATTATAGGAGAGAATGCTCTATGTTTAAAATTTTTCTTTTTTCTAGTGAACAGTTTGTAAGTCTTTTTATATTCGGATTATTTCTATATCATTGTCCAAAGCTAACAAAAAATATTTTACCCTATAGTTACACAGTTGAGAAAATACTTTGTACCTTAATGGTAATAGTCGTTGCCTTAGAACAAATTTTAATTATTTCTTCAGGGAATTATAGCACCTTGAATTCCTTACCAATTGGAATTAGCCATATTTGTCTATACATATGTATAGCTATATTAGCTTTTAAACAGTATCATTTTTTTAACATATTTTTTTCTTGGAGTTTAGTCTGTTCTGTTGGAGAACTTATTTTTTCTAAAAACTTAGGATACGAATTCCCTAGCTTCATATATTTTCTATTTATCTTCTCTAAATGTTTGATAATATATGCAAATATTTATATGGTTGATGTAAGAAAATTTAAAGTTAACAGACATGCATTTAGAGATAATTTTGGAATTTGTCTTATTTACTTTTCATTTATATTTTTACTAAATACATTTACTGATTCACAATATTACTATAGCTTTTTAAGTTACAATACAACTACCATTTTCATATTTATTTTTGCTACTAGCATTGTGTACATACTTCCTCTTTTATCTAATATAGATACCTTTATCCTTAAAAAAAAGAAAAAGAGTAAATAATTTATTTAAATTTATAAATAAAGCCACTTGGACATTTTTTAAGTTTTAAAAATATCCAAGTGGCTTTACACGTTAAACTATAGTTTTTGTATTATATAATTTTATATCTCTGCTAAATAATACAATGTCCTAACAGGCTCTCCTGTCGCTCCTTTTGATTTATATCCCTTTGATTTTGATGATGTACTTGTACCTGCTATATCCATATGTATCCATGGAGTACTGCCAACAAATTCTCCAATAAAGGCTCCTGCTGTTATGCATCCAGCATTTTTACCTCCAGTATTTTTAAGGTCTGCTTCTTCTCCCTTTACCATATTTTTAAACTCATCATAAAGTGGCATCTTCCAGACTCTTTCTCCAGATAAAGTAGATGCTTTTTCCAACTCACAATAAAAATCCTCATTATTTGTTACTACAGGAGTTGCAACATTACCTAATAATGTTAGAGCTGCACCAGTCAATGTTGCTACATCAACAACTTTTGTCACTTTTTCATTATTTATAATGTAATATATTGCGTCAGCTAATGTAAGTCTACCTTCTGCATCTGTATTTAAAACTTCAATAGTTTTTCTTGCCATAGAATTAATTATATCTCCTGGCTTATATGAACCTCCTGATAAAGCATTTTCACATGCAGCCACTACTGCTATAACATTTTTCTTTAATTTACTCTGAGATATGGCACACATAGCTCCTATTACACTTGCCGCTCCAGCCATGTCTGTTTTCATATCTAGCATAGATGCATTTGATTTTAAAGAATATCCACCAGTATCATAAGTCAATCCTTTACCCACTAGACCTAGTATATCTGTATTTTCTTCATCTCCAAAATAGCGCATTACTATAAATCTTGGTTTATTAACTGAACCTTTTGATACAGCAAAAAAAGCTTCCATACCCAATGCTTTTATTTTTTCTTCTTCATAAATCTCAACATTAAATCCATACTCTGCCCCAAGTCTAACTGCCTCTATTGCCAATGTCTTTGGGTATATTATATTTGATGGTTCGTTAACTAAATCTCTAGCTATTATAGTTGAATTAGATAGTATTTTAGCTTTTTCTATTTCATACTCTGCTTCTTTTTCAGTAAATATAATTATATTATCTATTTCTCTTTCTTCAAAAGCTTCACTTTTTGTCTTATATTTATCAAATTTATAGTTGCCAAGCAATATTCCTTCTGAAAAAGCACCTATCTGCTCTATGTCTAAATTAACATTTATTATGTTAATATCATTATTTTTACATACTTTATTTCTAAATACCCCTTTTATTTTTTTACACAAGTTGCCACCTATGATTCTAAGTTTTTCCTTATCTAAAGATTCTTTCTTACCAAGACCAACTAAGCAAAGGTCTACTAGATTGTCATTTTCAAGCAATGTCACAATTTCTATGTTATTTTCTTTAGCACTGAAGTTTTTACTTACAATATTTAATTTATCAAACATTGTAGAAACATTCTCATCTTCAAACACAGTAACTACAGTTATAGCATCATCCAAACTTTTTAATATTTCTTTAGAACATTTTATATGCATATTAAATTCTCCTTTTTAAAATAATTGTTCAATTATATTTCTAGAGTCTTCCAAAGAAGCAGATAATTTATCTTTGTTTTCTATATCTAAACAGTTCATTTTATCACTTATTATAGATATAAATTTTAATATTTCATCATCTAGTATTTTTTCTCCACTTTCAGTTATTCCATAAAAAGTATTTCGTCTATCTCTACTATCTTCTTCCCTATATACATACTCTTGCTCAACTAACTTATTAAGTAATATACACAAACTAGAAGTAGATACATGTAAATCTCTACTTAAATTTTTAAGTTCCATTTTATTATGTTTTCTTATACTTACTAAAGCAAAAAATTGCCTTTCTGTAAGTACTTTACCTTTTTTATATCTTTCATTATTAATAATCTTTATTAAATTATGAAAGTTATTCATACTCTCCAACAACAAAATAGATAACTCTTTATCACTCATAAAATTCACCTCAAAATTAATAATTGGGACTCCCTCTTATCCCCCAAATATGTTTATATATCTCTAATATAATACTTCTTTTCTTTTTATAATTATACTATAGATAAACTTTATTATCCATTTAAATTGTTTTAAACTAAAATATTATTAGGTATAAAGTAAAAAACATTTAAATTACATTATAAAATAGTGAGACTTATATCAATCTCACTATTTTATTCAATGATATATTTTATTTTCAAAACTATTCTAATCTTATACTACATATTGTTCTTGTCTGTATTTTTATTATTTTGAGATATATTCTGAATTTTTTCTAATACTCTAGGAGTTATAGACAAGATATTATCCACTAGATTAATATTACTATCTAAGCTCATTATTCTAGTCTCTCCACTTTCAACTACTACAAATGCTACTGGTTGTACAGATATAGCTCCTGCACTACCTCCTGCAAAATTTGTATCTGCTTTTTCACTTTTTATTTCAATATTTTTATCTTTCTCATCATATCCTTTTGAATACTCTCCTCCACCTATACCAAATCCAATTGTTACTTTTGATATAGGAACAACTACTGTAGTATCTGTTTTTATAGGGTCTCCTATAATAGTATTTGCATCTATAGAACCTTTAATAGTTTCAAGAGTTGTTTCCATAAGACTTTGTATCGAACCTGTTGCTCTCATTACTATCACCTCCCTTATAATTTCCTTTATTTTTATTCATAACTTTATTAACCATTATTATAAAATGAAATAAATCTTTTATTCTTGACCTTATATGTATCCTTACATTTCCCAAAAAGTAATCTTTTGTAAAATTTGGATTTACATTTAAATATATTTTTTCTGCATCAATTATATTAAATAAATTTCCATATAGGGTATTTATTAATACATACACAGAAGATGTCAAACTTATATTTTTAGTTCCAAAATCAATGTTTGAATAAAATTCATGTATTTTTATCTTTTTTAATAGTCTATAAACACTTAAAAGGTCATCAGCTAATAATATACTAGAGTCTATATTATTCTTCATCCCCTCTTTTTTATCATTATTGTTACTATTTTCAGCTGGATAGAGTTGTCTATTTATATTTATTAAATCAAACATGTATTTTATATTAAGTTTTAAACAAACATCTTTATTGTTTATATCTGCTATTAATAAGATATTTATATGAGACATTAAAAACAATATAATTATACTTATTATAAAAATTATTGCTACTATTAAGTATTTAAAATTAAGTAATTCATTAATCTCCATGTTTATATTATCATCAAAAAATTACTATTTATACTTAATTAACCATATTTATTTTACCAAAACCATTTTTTTATATTCACAAAAAAAACACAATAACTTAGATTATTTTAAACCGTCTAAAAAATTTAAAACTATAAACTAAATTACTGTGTTCTTCATATTTTTATTTTAAAATTAACATTATCTTTGTATAACACTTTATTCATTTGTTACTGCTTCTTGATAAGTTTCTATAGCAGGCAACTCTTCAAGGCTTTCTATATTTAACAGCTTTAAAAATTCATCTGTTGTCTTATAAATTATTGGTTTTCCTATTTTATTAAGTCTACCAGCCTCTCTTATAAGTTGATTTTCAAATAGAGTTTGTAACACCTTATCACATTTTACTCCCCTTATATCTTCTATCTCTACTTTTGTTATTGGTTGTTTATATGCAATTATAGTAAGAGTCTCTAGTGTAGCTTGACTCAAACTTTTCTTTTTCTTTGGTTCAATAATTTTTTTTATATATTCTGCATAATCTTCATTTGTACACATTTGATATTTGTTTTCCAATTTGATTATCTGAATACCTCTATTTTTTTCTCTATACTCATCAATAAGCAAATTTAACATAATCTCTATCTCTTTTGATGAAAGTTCTTTATTTATTATATAATTTAATTCTTTTATACTTATTGGGTCACCATATGCAAACATAATAGATTCTATAATACACTTTATATCTTCTCTTTTCATTTTAACACTCCGAACTTTTTCTTATTAAAATATCATCAAAAAATATATCTTGTACCACTACTATTTCTTTTTCTTTTATAAGCTCCAATATAGATAAAAAAGTAGCAATTATTTCATCATTTTCATATGATTTTATGATATTTGTAAAAGTAACTTCTATTTTCTCTTTTATAACATTTCTTATATACACTATTTTTTCTTCCACAGATATTATCTTTTTTCTCACTATTTTATCCAATTTTTCATCATTAGTATTTTCAATTTGTGATGTTTTAACCTTAAATATATATGGAAGTATATTTTTTATTGCCTCTATTGATATATCTTCTAAATCTACATTATCATCAATAACTATTTCTTCTTTTGTTCTATAAAATCTTTCATTAATATAAGTTATATTTTCCCTTATATCTTGTGATGCTATTTTAAATTTTCTATATTCTTCTAATTTCTCCATAAGTTCTATTCTTGGGTCTTCTTCTTCATCCTTTTGTTTGTAAAGTAAGTATTTAGATTTTATCTCTAAAAGCTTAGATGCCATAGTTATAAATTCGCTAGTTATCTCTAAATCCATTTTATCTAACATTTTTAGATAATTAAGATATTGCTTAGTTATATCTATAATTGATATATCTTTTATATCTATCTTATGTTTAGTTATCAAGTCATACAGCAAATCTAATGGTCCCTCATAGACTTGTAATTGTATATTATACTTCATATTAACCCCTCTTTAAGTTGTTTATTTTATTAAACAAATAAATATACTATTCTTAGTAATACGGTATATATTGGTGTTAATATTATTTGATATATACCTGTAAATAAAGCAATCAACAAAATTATATAACTCATATTTTCAAATTTATACACATATTCATTCCATTTATATGGAACAAGTGTAGATATAACTCCCCATCCATCAAGTGGAGGTATAGGAAGTAAATTAAAAGCAGCAAATCCCATACTATATAAGAATACATATTCAGCTATTGTATTTATCGCATACATGTGCACATATTTATTTATAATGACACAGACTATAGCAGTCAGAACATTACAGAAAACACCTGCAAGTGAAACTATCAAATTGCCTATCTTGTAATTTTTAAAGTTATTAGGATTTACTGGGACTGGTTTTGCCCATCCTATTCTAAGAATAAACATAGCCAAAAGACCAATTGGGTCGACATGTCTTACAGGATTTAATGTCATTCTTCCATAAGCCTTAGCTGTATCATCACCTAATAAATGTGCCGAGTATGCATGACCAAACTCATGTATTGATATTGCCATGGCTATACCAACCAAACTTGCTACGATTTCTCCTATATTCATACTTAACATTAATGTACATCTCCTAAATTGAATTTTTAATACTATTATAACAATTAAATAACTTATAATCAAAATTATTTTATATTATAATAATTGTGTATACAGGCATAAAATTAAAATTCATTTTTTATTTTATAACTTTTATTATTATATCATATTAGCTGTAAAAATATAATAATTACACTTATTGGTAGTATAATATTATATTGACATAAACTGACATTGTTGTTATCTTATCCGTGTATTACAAATAAAGAGAGTAACAAAATGAATAGTACTGTAGAAAATAATGAACTGAAATTTATATACACAATTGAATCAGATACAGCCCTTGTATTAAAATTTATAAAAGAATTTGCTTCTTATGGGAACATGTTAGACGAAGTTATTGCAACTGAATAAATACTTAATAACTAGCTATTTGTAAAGAAAAAGGCAGAAGCTTTAATCGGTTAGCAAAATAAATTACATATAAATATTATTTAATTTGACAACTAAAAAAATTAAGTTGTCATTTTTTTAGTTGTTATTAGTTTTTAGTCAATATCATACAAGAAGTACAAAAAAATATATGTTACACTTTATACAATATGAAAGGAGGTTGTTCAGGTGAAACAAGAAAAACGCACAGTATGTTTTGATAGTGAATTAGAAGTTGAAGCATATAGATTCAAAGGTATCATGCAAAATTTTCCAAACCATTTTCATGAACACTATGTAATTGGTTTTATAGAGAAAGGTCAAAGATATTTATCATGCAAAAACAAAAAGTATACTACAAGCACAGGAGATTTATTACTTTTTAATCCTTTTGATAGTCATACTTGTGAACAAATAGATAATGAAGTTCTTGATTATAGATGTATTAATATTAAACCAGAAATAATGCAAAAAGCTGTCTTAGAAATTACAGGGAAAAATTATTTACCTAAGTTTAATCAGCAGGTAATATTTCGTAGTGAATTAGTACCTTTACTACAAGAACTACATCATATAATTATGGAAGAACAATTAGATTTTAAAAAAGAAGAAATATTCTTTTTCCTAATTGAACAAGTAATAAAGGAATATACAGAACCAGTTTTGCAGTCTAACTCAGAAAAAATAAGTACAGAAATTCAAATAGTCTGTGATTATTTAGAAAATAATTATGCTGAACGTATAGCACTTGATGAGTTAAGTTATCTAGCAAAAATGAATAAGTACTCATTACTTCGTAATTTTACAAAATTAAAAGGCATTACACCTTACAGATACCTTGAAAATATACGAGTAAATAAAGCTAAGAAACTTTTAGAAAATGGAATAGAACCCATAGATGCTGCTATACAAACAGGATTTGTAGACCAAAGTCACTTTACAAATTTCTTTAAAAACTTTATTGGTCTTACACCTAAACAATATCAAAATATATTTATAAACAATGATAAAAATAACTCTAAAGAAGATGAAAAGGAGAATTAAAAAATGGAAAATAAAAATGTGAAATGTGTTATGGTAATAGATGAAAATTTACCAATGGGAATTATATCAAATACAGCAGCGGTAATGGGAGTTACACTAGGTAAGTATACTCCAGAAATAGTAGGTCCAGATGTAGTTGACAAAACAGGTAATAATCATTTAGGAATTGTTGCTATACCTGTACCTATCTTAAAAGGAAACAAAGAAATTATAAAGAATTTACGTAAAAAATTATATACTCCTGAATTTGAAGGATTAACTGTTGTAGATTTTTCAGATGTTGCACAAGGTTGTAATATTTATGAGGAATTCACACAAAAAATTGCCACTGTCCAAGAAGACGAACTACAGTATTTTGGTATAGGAATATATGGAAATAAAAAGCAAGTAAATAAACTTACAGGTAGCATGCCTTTACTTAGATAATCATTGTAAGCATATGATTATAACAACTTTTAATAGACTAAATAAAAATACCCATATAGTACTTCTATACGGGCATTTTTTATGTGAATTATAGTTTTATCTTATCACAAGTGATTATATCATATTATCAATTATTCTTTGAAGCATTTGTAGGTAACTTGCCTTATTTATATCTTTATTATTTATTAATTCTACTTCACCTATTACTTTTTTATCTTTACATATCTTTATCTTTCCTAAAACAGTACCTTTTTTAATTGGCATTTTAGGATTTTTTACTATTTCTATTTTCTTTTCAAACTTTTTAGAACTTCCTTTTTTAATAAGAGCATTTAAGTCTTCTTTAGCAACTAATTTGACTTTATTTTCATCAGCTTTATCTAATGTAAGTGTAGCAATATTATCTCCCTTACTACATAGCTTAACGCTTTCATAATTTGCAAATCCATAATTTAAAAGACTAGATGCATCATTAAATCTTTCGGGAGAAGTTTCTGCACCTAAAGTTGCCGCAACTAAATGAGTATTACCTCTTTTTGCTGATGCTGATAGACAATATTTAGCTTCTTGAGTAAATCCAGTTTTAACACCAGTAGCTCCTTGATAATGCTTTATAAGCTTATTAGTATTTGCAAGACCTACTGTAACTTGTTTTTTACCTACTACAACCTTATCCATCCATGTAGTTAAGTATTTGCTTATCATTTCATGTTTTAATAATTCTCTAGACATTAAAGCTATATCATGAGCAGATGTATAGTGATTTGCTACTGGAAGTCCATTTGTATTTGCAAAATGAGTATCATTCATATTTAACTCTTTTGCTTTAGAATTCATCCTATCAACAAATCCTTCAACACTTCCAGCCAAGTGTTCAGCCATAGCTACACAGGCATCATTTGCAGAAGCAACAGCTATACCTTTTAATAAAGTATCAACTTTTTGAGTTTCTCCTGGCTCTAAAAATATTTGACTACCACCCATACTAGATGCAGTTTCACTCACTTGTACTTCATCATCAAGTTTAATATCACCTGAATCCAAAGCTTCTACAATAAGTAACATTGTCATTACCTTTGTTACACTGGCAGGAGGAAGCTTTTTATGAGCATCCTTTTCATATAAAATTTGTCCACTACCAACATCCATCAAAATTGCCGATTTTGAAGATATATTTAGTTGGTTGGCATCAGCATTGTCCTTACTATTTGCAAAAGAAAAACTCAAAGGAGTAAATGCAAGTAATATAGCCAAAGCAGTACTAGCTAATTTTTTCATAGATGTCACCTCTTAAAGTTTATTTAAACTTATTTTCTCACAATTAACTTTTTTTATTCTAAATGCCTAGATATACCTTGACCTAAATTTTTTTTCTTTTCAAGCTTTTTAAAATAACCTTCTAAAACACCTTTATTAGATGCATTTTCTATTATTTCAAAGGCATCTTCATAATTCATTCCATATTCTCCTGCTATTTCCATCTTAGTTTGTTTTAAAGCTTTTCTAGCATTTTGTTTTGAAATATTATCCATAAATATCCTCCTATTAATAAAATTTATATATAAGTAGTTTTTACTAATAAAAGATTGTTATAATTGGTATTTTATGTAATATGTAAATTTTTCAATATTAAAAAGACCCCTTGTAATTCTTAAGATGATATCAATTTAATTTTTTGATATCATTTTAAAAATTACAAGAGGTCTACTTTTCAATTTTATAAACTTTATATCCTATACTTCCATTATTATAGGAAGTATCATTGGATTTCGCTTAGTTTTTTGATATAAATATTCTTTTAGGTTTTCTTTAATGTTATTCTTTAAATAAGCCCATTCTTTAATATTTTTCTCTTCACACTCGTTTAGAACGTTTTTGATTATATCCTTTGCTCCATCCATTAAATCTTCAGACTCTCTTACATACACAAAGCCTCTAGATATTATATCTGGACCTGCTAAAACTTTACCTTCATCTTTAGAAATAGTTACTACAACTATCATAAGACCATCTTCTGATAAATGCTTTCTATCTCTTAAGACTATATTACCTACATCTCCTACACCTAATCCATCAACTAGTATGTTTCCTGTTTGTATACGATTTGCTACTTTAGCAGAGTTCTTATCTAACTCTAAAACATCTCCTGTTTGCATGACAAAAATATTTTCCTTGTCCATACCAAGTTGTTCAGCTATTTCAGCATGTCTTTTTAACATTCTATATTCACCATGAGCTGGCATAAAAAACTTTGGTCTAACTAATGCATGTATAAGCTTTAATTCTTCTTGACAGGCATGTCCAGAAACGTGTATATCCGCTATATCACTATATACTACTTCTGCTCCTTTTTCAAATAAGAAGTTTATTACTCTTGATATTAATTTTTCATTTCCTGGTATTGGATGAGCGGATATTATCACTAAATCGCCACTCTTTATTTCTACTTTTTTGTGCTCTGAAAAAGCCATTCTAGCAAGAGCTGACATAGGTTCACCTTGTGAACCAGTCGTTATTATCACTAACTCGCCATCTTCATACTTGTATATATCATTTAAATCTATTAGCATATCATCAGAAATATCTAAATATCCTAATTCCTTGGCAACTCCAACTACATTTACCATTGAACGACCTGATATAGCAACCTTCCTATTAAACTTTTCAGCGGTATTTATTATTTGTTGTAATCTGTGTATGTTAGATGCAAACGTAGCAACTATAATTCTTCTACCATTTCCCTTTGCAAATAACTCATCAAGACCTACTCCAACAGTTTTTTCAGACATAGTAAATCCTGGTTTTTCTGCATTAGTACTATCTGCTAACATTAAAAGAACTCCTTTTTTGCTTAACTCACAGATTCTATGCATATCCATAACATCACCATCAATTGGAGTTAAATCAATCTTAAAGTCTCCTGTATGGTATATTATCCCTTGGTCTGTGTGTACTGCAATAGAGTAAGCATCTGGTATACTATGGTTATTTTTCAAAAACTCTACTTCCATATTATCAAGCTTTATAACTTGTCTTGGAGTTATGACATTTAACTTAACATTATTCATCTTATGTTCTTTCAATTTTACTTGTATAAGACCTATACTAAGTCTCGCTCCATATACAGGAACATTTATCTTTTTTAGTATATATGGAAGAGCTCCTATATGGTCTTCATGTCCATGTGTAATAAATATACCCTTTATTTTATCCCTGTTTTTGACTAAATAAGTTATGTCTGGTATAACTATATCTACCCCTAACATTTCATCTTCTGGAAAACTAAGTCCAGCATCTATAACAATTATTTCATCTTTATACTCAACAACAGTCATATTTTTTCCAACTTCGTTAAGTCCACCTAAAGCCATTACCTTTATCTTGTTGGTGTTCTTTTTGAACAATTGCATCATCTCCTTCTGTCTATTTAATTTTTTAACACGTTCTACAATCTTAAATAATATCAAATCACGCACTCGCTACCAGTTATTCTTATTGTACCATAATTCGTATCATATTTTAAGCTATATTTAAAATACATTTAACGTATTATTTTGACAAACCTATTTTATTTTGATATCCTCTAAATATTATATGATTTAATATCTGATATTTTAGGAGGATTTATGCGTGGTAAAACTCATTGTGCAATAGGAATTTTAACAGCTATCCAGACATCTTTAATTTTTAAAATTCCTATATCTCTAGTAGATATTTTAGTTTCAGCTACTTTTGCAGTACTGCCCGATTTGGATAAATCTAATTCTATGGTCTCAAATTTCATTCTAAAAAACAATATATCCAAATACATATATAGAATTTTTATATACGCTATTAATATTATTATTTTCTTTATTTCAATAAATATAAATGATAATTTTTATTTAAGTGCAATAATTACATTTGTTGCAATTATAATTATTGAGGCAAAACTAACCCATACATTTCTGAGAAAAATCTTTCTATCATTAATATTTATACTATTAGCTATATGCTTATACATCGTAGAAGTTGAAATATATTTTATAATTTTTTGTCTAATGTTGTCAATTTTCCCCTGGCTAAAGCACAGAAGCTTTTCTCATAGTATATTTGCAACCATCATAATATATTTTTTACTAAAACAAATAGAATTAATCACTAGTATTAATAATTTATCTTTTTATGGAACACTTGGCTATGCAAGCCATATGTTTTTAGGGGATTTATTTACAAAACAAGGAATACCACTTTTTTATCCACTAAGTGAAAAAAAGATTTCCTTAGGATTTTTAACAGTCGGAGGACCATTTAGTAATTTTATAGAAAAATCATTTATTTTCATACTTATAGGATTAATTATATTTTCAATATTAAAATTATAAAAAGCTTTAAAGTTATTTATCTTTATACTATATATCCAAATTTATAATAAAAAATGGAAGAATAGCATAGAATATAAAAGTTCTATACTATTCTTCCATCGACATTAAATTACAGAAGAACTATTCTTCTGAATCACTTATTTTATTACACTCATCACATAATCCATAAAATTTAACATCATGATCAAGTATTTTAAATTTGTACAATGATTGTATTTCTTTTTCTATATTGTCTAAAAGGTCTTCTTTAGCTTCCATTATCTTTCCACAATTTTTACAAATAAGATGATGATGATTATGACAGTCTTCTTTATGTAGACTAATCTCATATCTTATACACCCATCATCTAAGTTTAGTTTTGATATTAATCCTATTTCGTCTAATAACTGCATTGTTCTGTATACAGTAGCTAGACCTATTTCAGGACAGTCAACCCTAACTAAATCATAGATTTCTTCACTACTTAAATGTGAATGGTCATGTTGAAGCAATATCTCAACTATTGCTCTTCTTTGTGGCGTAATCTTAAAACCAGTTTCTTTTAACTTGTCTTTTAATAAATCCATTGTGTTTGCCATAACATCACCCTTACTATTTTCAATTGATAATCTTTATTAAGTAATATTGTAATTGATAATTCTTTTTTTGTCAAGACATTTGAAAAAATTTAATTTCTTCTCATAATATAAATATATACCCATAAAAGATATATTATTCACCAAAATCTATAAATTTTTTAATAAAAAATAAAAAAACAGATATATACTATAAATACTTTTTACAATTAATAATTCTTAATTAAAGTAAATACAGTAAAATACCTGATTTTTTATATACAAACTTAATTATTTACTTAGTTAAGTCCATTTGATTCATCTTCATCGTAATTTAAACCTTCTTCTTCCATTATAGCAGTATATACAGCTACAACAGTTTCATACTCTTCATCACTTTCTAAAGGTATTAGTATTTCTCCTTCTTCATCTTCATCAATTCTAAATATTAAAGCTTCTTCAGCCTCTTCATCATCTAAAGGCATTAATATTGCATATTCTTTTCCTTCTGCTTCTAATGTTAATATTATTTCAAATTGGCTTTCTACACCATTTTCATCAATTAAATTTATTATATTTTCTTCCATAATGTCATTCACCTCAAATTTATTTTTATTTTTATTATTTATATTATATATCATAAGTATTCAATTTTATAGTTCTTTTATGAATTTCTTTTAAAATCTAAATATCCTTGTAAAATTATTACTGCTGCTAACATATCTATAACCTTTTTTCTTTTTTGTCTGCTAACATCTGCTTCTAACAAAGACCTCTCTGCTGCTACTGTAGAAAGTCTCTCATCCCAAAAATCTACATCAATTCCTGTTTCTTCTTTCAATAATTCACAAAACTTAATTACCTTTTCTCCTTGTGGTCCTAAAGTACCATTCATATTTTTTGGTAATCCTGACACAATTTTATTTACTTGTTTTTCTTTTATTATAGCTTTTAATTCTTCAATATCCTTCTTCTTGCCAACTCTTCTTACCGTTTTTATACCTTGTGCAGTTAATCCCATTAAATCACTTACAGCAACTCCAATAGTTTTATCTCCAACATCAAGACCCATTATTCTTCCATCTAACATATTTTCTCCTTTTATTTACCTTATTTTATAAACCATATACATTTCATTAATTATAAAAATTGCAATATGAATTTTTGATGTAAGCTGTTTGGTTTACATTAATAATCATATTGCAATTTTTTATTCAAAGCATATATGCATTAAAAAATTTTTAGTTATTTTTTTCAAATATTATCATGTTTATGCTTATTATTATAAGTGGTATAAGTATATATATAGATGCTGTAGATGCAGCAACTATACCAGAATCATTAACTAAAAGAGTAATTATACAACCAACCATAGATGCAATGAATCCTTTGAACAAAATTGGGAAATTATTCATTATCTTTCTAAAATGTCTAGATGGTTTAAATATAAGTACTGCAATCACACCAATTCCCACAAGTAAAATATTTACCCATACACTTGTCTGTGCTAATTGCATATTCATTTGAATTTTTCTTCCAAATGTCTGTAATATCTCCCCTGGTCCATTTAAGAAAATTCGTTGTACAAACATCCCTAAATGAGATTCACTACCAGAGATTATATCTAGAGCTGCAAATGCACAAACAACAACTACAGCTGAAATAGCTAATAATGCAATTTTTTTAATGTCTAGTTTAACATCATATATAAGCATTATAAACAACAAATATGCTACACATTCTGATATCGCTCCACCAACATTTGCCCCCATAGAAGGATATGCACTAGTTATAAGTATTATTAATGAAAATATTACAACAAGTGGCTTAGAAACCTTCTTGTAATGTAATAAAACTGCTAAACCAAATACTGCACTTGCTATGGTTACACCTTCATACTCATTTCCTACACCATAGTATCTGGCACCAATAACAGCATCATAACTCATTATATTATTTTGCATTAAGTACGTTCCAAATACAGAATCTATAACTATTACTAAAATAGTCAGTGTTGCAAAAAATCCCATATGTTTTATATCATTGTCTTTAAATAACTTTCGACCTAATAAGTATAACACTAGTGTAGTTACAAATATTCCCAAAGATATTGTGATTGGGGTCTTAAAATTCATTAAAGGAGCCAACATAAATGACAGAGGCATTATTATACCCAATTTTATAAACTCCTTAAGTACTTTGAATACACGCTCTTTATGTGGCATATAATTTCTAAAGAATATTGCAAACATTGCAATTACCCAAGAAGCAGATATTACACCTACAAATCCATTTATAATACTTGACCTTATAGATGATATAGATACTATCTTTTTATAAAGTGATTGTAGGTAATTAGCATTATCTTCTCTGTCAACCAAAGAATAACTTCTACCTACCATTTCATCATTTTTAAGACCAAATTCATTTAATATGTCCACTCCAACATCTAAGTTTGCAACAATACCAGCTTTTCTTGTCGTAGCAGACTCCAATAGACCTTTTCCTTCTCCATTAAATTTTATTATTGGAGAAAGTCTTCTCTTATTTTTATAATCTAAATCACTTGGAAAAGCACTTGATATATAAACAGTATCATTTTCTCCAGCCATAGAAAATACTTCTTTAAGGTATTTATCTATATTTTTTACAATATTTTTCTTCATTGCAGCATAAGTATTATCATTTAGATTCAATCTATACACATCTAATCTATATGTATCTCCAAGCTCTACAAATATAGCATCACTATTTTTATAAGACTTTTTAGTTTCATCTAATAACTTATTGTAGTCCGTAGCTATTCCAAACGGCATCTTAGAATCTTTTTTGTTAATATCATCAATATTACCAGAATCAATTCTTCCATATTGATCCATAGCAACTAAACATAAATTTCTATTTTTAACCAATTGATTATTTTCAATTATATCAGCATTTCCAATTACTGAGGTTTTTAGCCCATTTTCTGATAAAGTTTTTCCTAATGAACCTAAGCTTGCTCCATATTCTCCATACTCTAGATTTTCATTTATTGACCTATTAATACTTAAATTATTTATCTCTTTAGCTTTTTGACCTGTTGCAACTTCAAAAGTTTTAGCAGTATCTTGGTCTACTTTTTGAAAATTGATATAGTCTTCAGTAGTTACATCAGCTCTTGTTCCTGCACCCATACTAGCATAAGACCTTCTATCATCAGTACCTTGATCCCCTCTTATATTCATAAGAGCTATATGGCCTCTTTTTTCTAGCTCACTCTTTAAGATTGGAACCTTCAACATACTTCCAAGATTGGTCCTATTCATATCAATAAATATGACTTTGCCCTTTTCTTCAGCAGAACTGTAGCTAGCAATTGATACAAAAATCATAATAACTACTGCCAACAATGACATAATCTTTTTTCTCATTTATTTGACCTACTTTCTATTCAGATAGTGCGTGATTACTTCTTCAAGTATCTCATCTCTTTCAAATTTTTTAATTATAGCTCTTGCATTTTTATGACTAGTTATATAACTAGAATCACCAGAAAGGAGATACCCTATAATTTGATTTATAGGGTTATATCCTTTTTCAACTAGTGCTTTATATACAAAATCTATTGTGTCTCCCACACTCATTCTATCTTCTGGTATTCCTTCAAATTTCATAGTATAGTCTAAATCTTTTTCCAAACTAAAACCCTCCTTAAGTGAATGTTATTTAACTTGTGTCTTAATAACCTCACTTGCATAGCTTAGAGCTTGGTCAACCTTAGATATGTCACTAGCTCCTGCCTGTGCCATATTAGGTCTTCCTCCACCTTTTCCTCCAGCTATTTTTGCAACTTCTCTAACTATATTACCTGAATGTATTCCTTTATCTAATACATCTTTAGTAGCAGTAACTACAAAGTTAACTTTATCATCTACTATATTTGCCAATACTACTACACCAGATCCAAGCTTATCTCTTAAATTATCTGCTGTTTCTCTTAGTGTATCCATATCCATACCTTCAAATTTATTAGTTATTAAGTTAACTCCATTTACTTCAAGCTTAGAATCAAAAATAGAATCAGCCGATTGTAAACTCATTTTAGTCTTTATATCATGTAATTCTTTAGATAAATTTTTATTTTCTTCTAATAAAGAACTTATTCTTTGAATTAAATTATCTTCTTTAGATTTTAAATTTACACAAACTTCAGATATAATTCCTTCTTTTTCTTTTAAGTATTCATAAACAGCTTTTCCTGTTATTGCTTCTATTCTTCTTACTCCTGCTGCTACTCCACCTTCAGACAAGATTTTAAACATTCCTATTTGAGAAGTATTTGTCAAGTGAGTTCCTCCACAAAGTTCTGTAGAATAATCTCCCATAGAAACTACTCTTACTTCATCACCATATTTTTCACCAAATAGTGCTGTAGCTCCTTTTTCTTTTGCTTCTTTTATATTCATAATATCACATTTTATGTCTAAAGATGATAAAATAACATTATTTACTTTTTCTTCTATCACTTTTAATTCTTCATTTGATATAGCTTCAAAATGAGTAATATCAAATCTTAATCTATCTGGAGTAACTAAAGAACCAGCTTGATTAACATGCTCTCCTAATACTTCTTTTAATGCCTTATGAAGTAAATGTGTAGCACTATGGTTTCTTGCAGCAGACATTCTAACATCTCTATCTACTAATGTCTTTACTCTATCTCCATTGCTTGTTTTTCCTGATTTTATTATACCTATATGTTTTATACTATTATTAGCACCTTTTTTAGTATTTAATACTTCCACTACTAAATTTTCATTAGTTATTAATCCACAATCACCAACTTGTCCTCCACCTTCAGGATAGAAAGTGGTATTGTCTAGTACTATGGATACTTTATCACCTTCTTTTGCATTTTGAACTAACTCATCATCTTTAACTATAGCTTCAATAGTTCCTTCACCATATAATTCACTATATCCATTAAACATACTATCTATAGTAGATTCTAATTTTGATAGAGGGTCTTCCTTCCAACTTTCTCCATCCATATTTCCTCTAGCATTTCTAGCTCTTTCTTTTTGTTTTTCCATTTCTTCATTGAAAGACTCTTCATCTACAGATAAATGTTCTTCTTCTAAAATTTCTTTAGTTAAGTCTATAGGGAATCCATAAGTATCATACAGTTTAAAGGCTTCTTGACCACTTAAAACAGCTTTTCCTTCATTCTTTAATACTTCTATATATGAGTTCAATATTTCTGTTCCTTGGTCTATAGTTTCATTGAATTTTTCTTCTTCTATTCCAACAACCTTTTTAATATAACTTTCTTTTTCAACTAAAACTGGATATGCTTTATCATTTACCTTTATAACTTCATCTATTAGTTTTTGTAAGAATAATTCTTTTACACCTAATAGTTTACCATGACGAGCAGCACGTCTAAGAAGTCTTCTAAGAACATAGCCTCTTCCTTCATTTGATGGAAGTACTCCATCACTAACTAAAAATGTTACAGCTCTTATATGGTCAGTTATTATTCTTATTGATATATCATTTTTTGGATTTTCTCCATATTTTACTCCTGTTAACTTTTCAACTGCTTCTAATATAGACTTAATCGTATCTACTTCAAAGATAGTATCCACACCTTGCATGATACATCCCATTCTTTCAAGACCCATACCTGTATCTATATTTTTACTTTCTAATAGACTGTAGTTTCCTTCTTCATCTCTATCAAACTGAGTAAATACATGGTTCCAGAATTCTAGGTAACGGTCACAATCACAGCCTGGTTTACAGTCTGGATTATCACATCCATATTCTTCTCCTCTATCAAAATATATTTCTGAACAAGGACCACAAGGACCTGTACCTATCTCCCAGAAGTTATCATCTTTACCAAGTCTAACCATTCTATCTTCTGGGAAATTCATTTCTTTTGCCCATATATCATAAGAGTCATCATCTTCTTCATATACAGTTACCCATATTTTATCTTCTGGTATACTTAGCCATTCTGTGATAAATTCCCATCCCCATTTAATTGATTCTCTTTTAAAGTAATCTCCAAATGAGAAGTTACCCATCATTTCAAAGAAAGTAGCATGTCTTGCAGTTATACCTACATTTTCTATATCTCCTGTTCTTATACATTTTTGAGATGTACACATTCTTAAACTTGGAGGTACTTCTACACCTGAAAAATAGTTTTTTAAAGGTGCCATACCTGAGTTTATAAGCAATAAACTCTTGTCATTGTTTGGTACTAAAGAATAGCTGTCTGCTACATAGTGACCTTTTGACTCAAAAAATTCTAAAAACTTACTTCTTATCTCGTTTAGTCCCATCTTTTCCATATTATGTTCCTCCTAATAAATTATATTTTTTCGTTTAAATAAAAAACCTCGTCCCTATAAATAAATTTATAGGGGCGAGGACAATCGCGGTACCACCCTAATTATCATAAAAAATTATGATATCTTCGGAAAACCTTAGCTATAACGTAACTACCGTCAATCTCTACTTAAATCTACCTTTTAATTCAAGGTACATTGTTCAAAATTGCTACTAAAAGGCTGCTTCAAATATTTTATTCTAAGGGCTTTCAGCATGTTCCCTCTCTCTGTAAGACATCAAATACTTTACTATTCCTTATCACTGTATTTATTTTTAATTAATATAATAATTATATTACTAAATTTTACAAAATTAATCAATACTATATTTTCATATACAATAAATTTATTTTATAAACTTTGTTTTAGATTTATAGACTATATTACTTATTTTATAAGTTTCTTAGAGATTTTTATAAACTTTTCTCTATTATTCCTCCACCTACGACAATATCTCCATCGTACATTACAACAGATTGACCTTTTGTAATAGCCCTTTGAGCTTCATCAAATACTATTTTAATAGTATTTTCTCCTACCTTATAAATAGTAGCTGGCGATGGTTTTGCTGAGTATCTTATTTTGGCTTGAACTCTTAATGGTTCTTCTAATTTATCTATTGATATAAAGTTAACATCTTTTGCAATAAGTTCTTTTTTAAATAATTCTTCATTGTCTCCAAGAACGATAGTATTATTTATTGGATTTATATCTACTACAAACATTGGCTTGCCAAAAGTAATTCCAAGACCTTTTCTTTGTCCTATTGTATAGTATAGTATACCTTTATGTTTTCCAAGTATATTTCCTTTAGTATCTACAAAAAAACCTTCTTCAATACGCTTTTCAGAATGTTTTTTTACATAATTTGCATAGTCATTATCTTTAACAAAACAAATTTCTTGACTATCAGGTTTATTGTGAACTGCCATTCCCATTTCTTTAGCAATTTCTCTTACTCTGTCCTTTTCATAATCACCTATTGGTAGTAGTGTATGTTTTAATTGTTCTTGTGTAAGATTATAAAGTGCATAAGTCTGGTCTTTTTTATCTGTAACAGATTTTTTTAATAAATATCTTCCTGTATCTTCATCTTTTTCTATTTTTGCATAGTGACCTGTAGCCACATAATCGCACCCTATTTGTCTAGCTCTTTTATAAAAATCATCAAATTTTATATGTTTATTGCAAGCTATACAAGGATTAGGAGTTTTTCCTTCTAAATATTCATCTATAAAATAATCTATTACTTTTTCTTTAAATACTTCTCTAAAATTTAGAACATAAAATGGTATTCCTATTTTATTTGCCACTCTTCTAGCATCTTCAACTGCTGATAAAGAGCAACAACCACCTTCATTTTCAACTTCGTCATCGTCTTGCCATAATTTCATAGTAACACCAATGACATCATATCCTTGTTGTTTTAAAAGATATGCAGCTACAGAGCTATCCACTCCACCACTCATACCTATCATTACTTTTTTATTCATAAACAAATTTCACCTCATCTTTTGCATTACTTATTATTATACCATATAGAGCAAGCATTGTATTTATTTAAAATATAGCTTGCTCTATTTTCTAAAAAAAATAATGTTATTAAGTAATTTTAAAAGATTTAAGAATGATTTTATATTTATTTAACTACTACTACTGACGCTGTTGTTTCTGTTATTATATTATTAGAGTTACTAACATCAACTAGTTCTATTTTCACCTTATAAGTACCTTCTTTATTTCCAACTAGATAAACAGGTGTTGTTGCATCTTGTAATAAAAAACCTTCCATTGGTCCCCATCCTGTTTTTACTATGTTAAACCAATTTTCGTTGCTATCTTTAGCAATTAGTTGTATTCCATCTAAATCTGCTGAATCATCTTCTGGTTTTATTTGAACTCTTACATTGTTATAATCATTTTTGCCTTTATTTAGTGTAATATCTACAGGTGTTCTACCCTTTACACTTTCAAATTTAGGTATGCTACCATTTTCACCCTCATCTATTTTATTTTCTTCCGTTATATTAGCTATATCATTATTTTCATTTATAGTGATAGAAGCTTTACCCCAAGTAGCAATTTTTGAATCTTGTGATAATGTACAATCCCCATATCCATTAACAATCACTTTATCTTTATCATAGTTATCAGTTTTTATTGGAGTATATTCACTTATCTTGCAATCACCTATTAAATCTAGTCTTGCATTAGTTTCATTTACAATTCCATCATCTTTTACATATTCTACATTGACTCCATACCATCCGTTTCCACTTGTTACAAGGTTTGAAGCTATTACTGCTGAACCATTTACTATTAAACCTGCTCCTTTATTATTATTTAAAGTTACATTGTTTAATTCAACATTTTGTGATAAATAAACATGCATTCCTGATTTGTTTAATTTATCTGAATCTAAGCCTGTTACTTTTAGATTGTTTATTTTTACACCATCTTTTCTGTCTATTGTTACTATATTTTCGTAGCCTGGTTTAGTGTCAGTAAATTCTACAGCTTTTTTCAATTCAGCATCATTAATACCATTTATAATTATTTTTTTATCTATAACAACTGGCTTTTTAACATCTATTTGTCCACTTATTTCCCACACTTGACCATCTTCTTGTAAAGCAAGTGCTTTTTCTAATGTATCAGTATCAGTAACCTTTATTGTCTCCACTTTAACAGGTTCAGCTACTGTTACTGTAATACTTGGAAGTGATACTTCTTCTGCAAGCTTATATCCACTTGATAAGCTTGCACTAAATATATACTTTCCTGCTACTTGGCTAGCATATTCTGGTGTACTTTTCCAAGTTACTCCTACTTTTGTATTCGCTACTCCAGACACAGTTGCTGATAACTCTTTTGGTAAGTTTAATTTACTTAATTCCGTTCCATTTTCTACATTTTGTACTTTTATTGAATTATCAAGTGCTGTTATTGATGTTATCAGTTTATCTTTTACAGATGAACCACCACTTGAACTTCCTCCACTTGATGAAGAGCCTCCAGATGAACTTCCACCTGGTTTAGTGCCATCTACACTTGGAGTCTGAGAACCTTCTACTTTGTCAGTTATTGTTCCTTCATTTTTTATATTTGTTCCTGTAGCATCATTTTTTATGTTTGTTATTTTTCCATTGTTTTTAACTACAACATTGCTAGAATTATTTTGTATTTCTACTTTTTCTATTTTTGCTCCACTTTCATTTATTATTGTTCCACCTTTACTATCCTTAACCAAAACTTTATTTATTGTACCTTTATTTACTATATCTGCATTTGGAGCAGTTACTACTATTGTACCTGTATATGTACCATTTAAATTTACAGAAATTGAATTATTTGTACTCAATGATAAATCATTTGACATAGTTCCTGATGGCTTAATATTTATAACATCATTTGCATCCGCTTTAGCTAAAGCTATTTTTAACTCTTCTACATTTTTAACTTCATATGTTGTTGTAGATTGTGATTTTTTTATCTCAGAGAAAGCAGTCTCATTGCCTGAACCACCAACTTGTGTAACTGTTTTTAAGCTCTTAGTATTTAATACTTTTTCTTGTTCTTTATTTAATTTATTTCCAACTAAAACTACTGGTGAATTATTTTTTGCCGCCAATGAACCCACTGCTAATGAATCTATAAGGTCTCCTTGTTTATTCATACCATCTTTTGTTATATACGCATTTTTCAGCTCTTTTGAACTATATAATCCACTTATAACAGCCGCATTAGTTTCATTTCTATCATTTCCTGATAATCTCTTAGGACTAGGTAAAGTATTTTTTGTAACTTCCGAAATTGACTGCACTCCTCCTATTACATAAGATGTCTTTATACCTTTATCTTTTATAAACTTACTTGATTGTTTTATTCCATCTTTTGGACTAGAAAGAATTATTGGCATTTTATTTTGAGCTGCAATAGCTCCTACACTTACTGCATCAGCAAGACCTTTTTCTCCATTAACTACAACTATCTCTGAAATATTACTACTTGCTTTTCTTCCAAGAGACTCATCTAATTTTTTAGCTATTTCTAAAGAAGTTTGATATCTGTCATTTCCTGAGATTCTTTCTGTATCAATTTTTAATGATTTTAATTGTGTCTCTACCTCTGAACCTAAAGTTTTTGTCCCACCTATTAAATATACTTTTTCTGCTTTTAACCTTATTATTTCTGCTTTAGTCCTATCATCTAATTTATTATTTTGTGTCAAAAGAATTGGTGCATTTTTAGAACCAGCAAAAGGAGTTGCAGTCAATGCATCTACTATAGTATTGTCATTAACTAATATTACATTTTTAGATGTATCCCATCCTTTTTTACTTATTTGTATAGCAGTTTCCCATCGACCTGAACCTTTAAGTGTATCACTGTTTGTTTGAGCACTTGACATGCCTGCTGTCGCACTGCTAACTACTAATGATATAGTAAGTATTGCTGCTATCCTCTTTGGTATTTTCATAACTGTTCCCCCTAATATTGTATTTAGTTGAAATGTGCCTTTTTAAAGAAAATAGCATTTTTAAGTAAAATTTTTTAAAAGTATATTTGTATATGAAATCCTTGTAAACAATTGATTTGTTGAGATTTTTTATATTTTTTAATGTTTAAATATTATGGATGTGTATATTTTTTTATTATTTGATTGATTTTCAAAACGGGCTAGAATGGTAGTTTGTACAATAAAAAATAGCCGTTTTCTTTAAAACGGCTATTTTTCATCTTACTATACCATTATACACTTTTTTAAAATGATTTTAAACTTTTTTTTGGAAAATTATTCCTTATTTTATTCTTCTTCCTCAATATCATGGTCATGAGCATCATCTATAACATATCCATCTAATTCTGGTATATGGATACTATTCTTTTTAGCATAGTCTATAAGTGCTGCTTTTACAGCTTGTTCTGCTAAAACTGAACAGTGCATTTTTACTGGTGGTAAACCATCTAAAGCTTCAGCAACAGCTTTATTTGTAAGGTCTAATGCATCTTTTATAGTTCTTCCTTTTATCATTTCAGTTGCCATAGAAGAACTTGCTATAGCTGAACCACAGCCAAATGTTTTAAACTTAACATCTTTTATTATGTCTCCTTCTATGTCTAAAAATATCTTCATTATATCTCCACATGTAGGATTTCCAACTTCACCTACACCACTTGCATCTTCAATTTCTCCCATATTTCTTGGGTTCATAAAATGTTCCATAACTTTATCACTATATTGCATTGTTTTTTTCCTCCTACATTAATTTATGCCTACTTTTTGTGTCTTATCTTCTTTGTCTATTTTACTAAGCCTTGTTTCTTTGCATCATCGTAAAGTGGTGACATACTTCTAAGTCTTTCTATAACTTTTGGTAAATTCTCTAATATATAATCTATATCATCATCTGTTGTAAAATCTCCAACTGTAAGTCTCAATGAACCATGTGCTATTTCATGTGGTAAACCTATTGCAAGAAGTACATGTGAAGGGTCTAATGAACCAGAAGTACATGCAGAACCACTTGAACCAGCAATTCCTAACATATCTAATAATAAAAGTATTCCTTCACCTTCTATAAATTGGAATGCAAAGTTTGCATTTCCTGGCAATCTATTTTCTAAACTACCATTTATTCTTGTATAAGGTATTCTTTCTAAAACACCATCTATTAACTTATTTCTAAGACGAGTTAAAGTCTCAACATGGTTTTGCATATTTGCTTTAGCTAATTCTGCTGCCTTTCCATATCCAACTATTGCAGGTATATTTTCTGTACCTGCTCTTTTGCTTTTTTCTTGTGCTCCACCATGAACAAAGTTATGAAGTCTTACACCTTTTCTTATGTATAAAGCTCCAACACCTTTTGGTCCATATATTTTATGTGAAGACATACTCATTAAATCTATTCCTAGTTCTTTAACATCTACTGGAATATTACCTGAAGCTTGTACTGCATCAGTATGGAATAATATATTGTGTTTTTTAGCTATTTCAGATATTTCTTTAATAGGTTGTATAGTTCCTATTTCATTATTTGCGAACATTATACTTATTAGTATAGTAGTATCTTTTATTGAATCTTCTAATTGTTTTAAATCAATTTTTCCTTCGCTATCAACATCTAAATAAGTTATTTCAAATCCATGATGTTTTGCTAAATATTCACATGTATGAAGTATCGCATGGTGTTCTATTTTTGAAGTTATTATATGATTACCTTTATTTTTATTAGCATAAGCTACACCCTCTAATGTCCAGTTATCACTTTCTGAACCACCTGCTGTAAAATATATTTCACTAGGTTCAGCATTTATAAGGGCTGCTACTTGTTCTCTTGCTTTATCTAAAGCATCTTTTGCTTCTCTTCCGAATGTGTGAAAACTAGATGCGTTACCAAAATAATCAGTTAGGTATGGCATCATTGCATCTAATACTTCTTTTTTAACAGGTGTTGTTGCAGAATAATCCATATACAATCTTCTTTTTTCCATTACATTCATCTCCAAATCTATTTTATAGTTATATTTGTTATATCATTTTCTAATTTATTTTTGTTATAGTCATTTATCATATCTTTAAGAGTAATCGAATCTATAACATCTTCTATACCCTTTTTCATCTTTTCCCAAACTATTTTTGTTACACACATGTTTGAGTTTTCACAGACATCTTCATCTAGTACACAGTCAGATAATGCAACTGGACCTTCCAATACTACAAGTATATCTCCTACTGTTATATCCTCAGCATTTTTTGAGAGCAAATACCCTCCTTGAGCACCTCTTACACTTTTTACTAGACCCGATTTTTTTAAAGATGAAAATATTTGTTCTAAGTACTGATCCGATATTTTTTGCTTTTTAGCAATAAATTTTAATGATACTGGACCATTATCTTGATTTAATGCTAATTCAAACATTGCCTTTAGCCCATATCTACCTTTAGTAGACAACTTCATACATTATCACCTCTATATAGAAATCTAATTCATACTGTTTTAGTAGGAATTACTTTCAACATAATTTTATTATACCCTACTAATTTTGTCAAGATTAATTTTATTTTTTTTATTTTGAATAAATCCCCCATTTTCCAATGTCTTCAAATCCTAATTTTTTATATATCTTTCCAGCTTCTTCATTATCATAAAACAAACAAGGCATTTTATTCTCTCTTAAAAGTTCTGAACATAGTTTAATTAAACATTTTGTAGCAAGCCCTCTAGCTCTATATTTAGGATGTGTACCTACGCCAATTATCATTGCATGAGTCCTATTTTCTGATGTACTCTTTGCCATTGATACCACTTCTTTGTTAATCTCTATACAATATCCTCTACCTGTTCTTAAGCCATTTTTTAAACTATCTAAAGTTGTACTGTGGAATTCATCTATTAAATCATAAAGCCTAACTGTTTTCTTTAGATTTCCAAGTCTAATTCTCTTGACCTTTTCATTACAATTATTATCAACTAAAAATTTTTTAGTTTGAAGCTTACAAAAATCAACTATTTTTAAATTATTAAGTCCTAATCGCTTTGCTAAAGCATCTACAGCACTTATTTTTCCAGAAATTTCTTCGTAATCAGTATCACAAAGCAATTCATAAAATCCTTCAACATCATACTCTCCATCTGAATAAAACATCATAAATTCAAAGTATTTGAGTAGTACTGCTCTGATTTCACCATTTAAACCTATATCTGCCCATAAATTTAAAAAGTTATTTCCATATCCATATCTTTCAATATCCCCTATTATAAATAAATTGTACTCAGGTTCTTTTTTTAAATATTTCATAACTCTACTATGATAACTTGAGTTAAGTTTTATAATCATAATATCTACCCCCGATACATAAAATTCAACTTAAAAATCGCTATCTAAATACTCTAGATATTTTTTTATATTTTTCTCAGTTTTGTTTTCTTGTGGTATGTAGTAAATACTATCTTTTATGCTATCTGGTAAATACTGTTGTTTTACATAATGATTTTTAAAGTTATGAGGATATTTATATCCACATCCCCTACCTATATCTTTAGAACCAGAGTAATGAGCATCTTTTATACTATTTGGTATGTCTTTAACAAATTCTCTATCTAATTCATCTAATGCTTTCATTATTGCCATACATGCAGAATTAGATTTTGGTGATGTAGCTAAAAGAATAGTAGCTTCTGCTAATGGTATTTTTGCTTCAGGAAATCCAAGTTGCATAGCTGAATCTACACACGCTTTTACAATGACAACTGCATTTGGATAAGCTAAACCTATATCTTCACTAGCTATTACTAAAAGTCTCCTACAGATACTTATTAAATCTCCACCTTTTATAAGTCTTGCTAAATAGTGTATGGATGCCTGTGGGTCACTTCCCCTTATAGATTTTTGAAATGCACTTAAAATATCATAGTGACTATCACCATTTTTATCATAGTTTATAATTTTATTAAATGTAGATTTTTTTACTACATCTGAATCTATATAGATTATGTTATCTTTATTTGGTTTAGTTGAATAAACTACTACTTCTAAAGCATTTAAGGCTCTTCTCATATCTCCATCAGATATAATAGCTATATCCTCAATAGCATCATTATTACATTCAATATCCATATAACTATCTTCATTTAAAACTTCAATTGCCCTTTTTAATCCTTTTTCTATATCTAATTTTTCTAAAGGCTTAAATTCAAATATAGTCGACCTACTTAGAAGAGCTTTATATACATAATGATATGGATTTTCTGTAGTACTAGCAATCAAAGTTATACTACCATTTTCCATAAATTCTAATATCGACTGCTGTTGTTTTTTATTAAAACTTTGTATCTCATCTATATATAGTAAAACCCCATTTATATTATTTATACTTCCAAGTTCTGCTATTACCTTTTTTATATCTTCTAGTGATGAATTAGTGGCATTTATTTTATAAAAATTTTTATTGCTTTTTTCTGCGATAATTTCTGCTACAGTAGTTTTTCCAACACCAGGTGGACCAAAAAATATCATATTTGGTAAAAAATTAGTCTGTAATATCTTAGACAGTATTTTTCCATTACCAATTATATGACTTTGACCTATTACATCATTCATTGTTTTTGGTCTTATTTTATCTGCTAAAGGCATATTCCCACTCCTATTCTAAAAAAAGTATTTAATGATTATTATCCCAATAATCCGTCTAAAAAAGGTATCTATTTGAAATAGATACCTTTTCTAATCACAATCTATAAAATTTAGATTATTGATTGTTTTTTAATTTTTTTAATTCATCTGTAAGTTTATCATTAAGTATTCTTATATGAGTTCCTTTCATACCTAATGATCTTGATTCTATCACACCTGCACTTTCAAATTTTCTAAGTGCATTTACTATAACTGACCTAGTTATACCAACTCTATCAGCTATTTTACTTGCTACAAGTAAGCCTTCTTTACCGTCTAATTCAGCAAAAATATGTTCAACTGCTTCAAGCTCGGAGTAGGACAGAGTGCCTATTGCCATTTGAACTACAGCTTTTTTTCTCATTTCTTCTTCTAATTCTTCACCTATTGCTCTTAATATCTCAAGACCAACAACAGTTGCACTGTATTCAGCTATCACTAAATCATCATCATTAAATGACATTGAATATCTTGAAAGTACTAATGTTCCAAGTCTTTGTCCACTTCCTAGTATTGGTACTACAGTAGTATATTTTTGTAATCTTCCTTGCTCTTCAGGGAAAATCTCCAATATCTTCTCACCATTTAAGTTTTCTAGTGTCTCATCAATTTTTAATAAGTTTTGAGTATATTCTTCTGAGAATTTTTTTTGCTTAGTATATTCGTCTTCTATAACTGAGCTATCTTCAATGTCATTTAAATGAAGCCCTAGAATTTTACCTTTTGCACTTACTACATAAACATTAGAATTTAATACATCTCCTAATGCTCCGGCCAGTAAATCAAAAGAGACACTACTTCCACCACTTGTTTGTAATGTTTTATTTATTTTTCTTGTTTTTTGTAATACTTCACTTGCCATTTAATCATCTCCTCATGAAATTTAGGCCTTTTAATAACCTTTATATTTTCTAATATTATTCTCACTCTTAATGAAAATTTATTTTTATATTAGTTGTTTACACTTGAAAGATTATCATAGTTTGGAACCTTTTTCAAGAGAATTATGTGATTTTTTTCAATTTTCACTCTTTTCCGTCATTATGCTCTTTTGACTCTTTGTTGCATTCTTTATTGGAGCATACTGTTTTCGTTTCAGATTTAGTCACTTTTTCAACCATATATGAACCACACTTTTCACAAAACTCTCCTGTTGGCTTATTCCAAGCTACAAAGTCACAGTTTGGATAATTAGAACATCCATAAAAAGCTTTCCCTCTTTTAGATTTTCTAAGGATAATTTCTCCTTCTTCACATTTTGGACATTTAACACCAATTTTATTCATAATTGGTCTAGTCGTTTTGCAATCAGGATAGTTTTTACAAGCCATAAACTTTCCAAACCTACCATATTTTATAACCATATTAGAACCACAGTTTTCACAGATTTCATCAGTTTCTTCATCCATATTTATTTTTTCTATATTCTCAAGTGCTTCTTCAATCGCTTCCTTAAGTGGTGCATATGCTTCAGATACAATTTCTTTCCAATCTGTATTTCCTTCTTCTATAACATCAAGCTTGCTTTCCATATCAGCAGTAAAATCTACATCTATAAATTTATGAAAATTATTTTCTAAAATATCAGTAACTATTATTCCAAGTTCTGTTGGACATAGACTTGTGCCTTGCTTTTCAACATATTCTCTATTTAATATAGTAGCTATTGTTGGAGCATACGTACTTGGTCTACCTATTCCCAGCTCTTCCAATGTTTTTACCAAACTAGCTTCTGTATATCTTGCTGGTGGTTGTGTAAAATGTTGGTCTGGCAATATATTTTCTATACTTAATATATCTCCTTTTTCTATACTTGGTAGAATCTTATCTTCTCTTTCTGAAAAATTGTATACCTTAGTATATCCATCAAATTTCATTTTTGAACCAGTAGCTTTAAATACAATATCTCCAGCCTTACATTCTACATTTAGTATATCGAATACTGAATCCTCCATTTGACTTGCTATAAATCTTCTCCAAATTAAATTGTATAGCTTATATTGGTCTTTACTCAATGAAGCTTTTATACTATCAGGAGTTCTATCAACGGAAGTTGGTCTTATTGCCTCATGTGCATCTTGAACCTTTTTAGTATCTGGTTTCTCTTTTTTCTCTACAGGATTTTTATAGTAATTCTCACCTAAGTCACTTATTATATAATCCTTAGCTTTTTCTTTTGCTTCATCAGATATTCTCTTAGAGTCAGTTCTTATATATGATATAAGACCAACAGTGCCTTCACCTTCTATATCTATACCTTCATATAATTCTTGTGCTATCATCATTGTTTTTTTAGTAGTAAAAAACAACTTATTTGCACCTTCTTGTTGAAGCATACTTGTTGTAAATGGTTTTGGAGCTGATTTACGTCTTGATTTAGATTCTATCTTTTCAACTTTTAAATCCTTTCCTTCCATTTCTTTTAGTATTTCATTAACAGCATCTTCATTTTCTAATTCAATTTTTTCATCATTCTTGCCATAAAATTTTAAAGTTATATCTTTATCTTTTAATGTCTTTGCTTCAACATCTATTGTCCAATATTCTTTTGGAATAAACGCTTTTATCTCTTTTTCTCTATCGCAAATTAATTTTGTTGTTACTGATTGTACTCTACCTGCACTAAGCCCTTTTCTAACCTTTTGCCATAATATAGGGCTTATTTGATATCCTAAAAGTCTATCCAATACTCTTCTAGCTTGTTGTGCATCTACTAAGTTTATATCAATATTTCTAGGATGCTTAATTGCTTTTTTAATTGCATCTTTAGTTATTTCATTAAACTCAATTCTACAATCATCAGATTCATCTAAATTTAGTATATGAGCTAAATGCCATGATATAGCTTCACCTTCTCTATCGGGGTCAGTTGCTAGATACACTTGTTTAGATTTTTTAGCTTCTTTTTTTAATTCTTTTATTACGTCGCCTTTTCCTCGTATGTTTATATATTGAGGTTCAAAATTATTTTCTATATCTACACCTAATTTACTTTTAGGCAAATCTCTGACATGACCAACTGATGCTTTCACTGTATAATGACTTTTACCTAAAAATTTTTCTATAGTCTTAGCTTTTGCAGGCGATTCTACGATGACTAATGTTTTGGCCATAAAACCACACACCCCCACTACCTAATCTTAATTTATACATTTAAACTGTACGTTTTATTATTCATCTCTACTACTAACTCATTTAGTACTAATTCATTGATTATTGAATTTACATACTTTATTTCTATACCAGTATAATCACAAATACTATCTATATGCAAGCTTCCTTCTCTTTTTATAGCTTCAATTATTTGCTTAGACTTGGCATTTAAACTTATATTATCATATTTTTGATTTATTTTTTTATCGATAATATTAAATATGTTATACTCATTCAAAATATCATCTATATTTTCAATTAATTTCGCACCTTCTTTTATAATTTTATGACATCCTCTACTCATTTGAGAATTTATATTACCAGGTATCGCAAAAACATTTTTCCCATGTTCAAGAGCAAACTCTACTGTTATTAATGCACCACTTCGTATTGCGGCTTCTACAACCACTACTCCATCACTTAATCCACTAATAATTCTATTTCTATTAGAAAAATGGTATGGAGCTACTGTTGAATTAATATTATACTCTGATAATAATAGTCCCCCATTTTCTAATATTTTATTTGATAAATGTAAATTTTGTTTTGGAAGAGGGTTGTCTACTCCTGACCCAAGCACTGCTATAGTCTTAGATTTTCCATTCATACAACCTATATGTGAATATGCATCTATTCCTATGGCTAATCCACTTACTATATTAACTCCATATTGGGACAATTGACAACTCATTGTTTTTGCACAACTAATTCCATAAGCTGTAGGCTTTCTTGAACCTACTATAGCTATATTAAAATTATTATTAACTAAACTTATGTCACCTTTGTAAAATAATAACTTTGGAGCATTGTATATATTCTTCAAATTTTCAGGATATTCTTCATCATATTGGCAAATATATTTAATTGATTTTTTGTAAAGTAGTTCTTTTATATTTTCTAAATAAGCGTGACCTCTATATTTTACTATATTTTTTCTAATATTCAAGCTTATATTTTTTAAATTATATATTTCTTTTTCAGAAAAATCAAATATATCTTCAATATTTACTATATCATTTTCTATTATTTCAATTGTTTTTGTTGTTATTCCACTAATTGATTTTAACCATAAATAGATATCTTTTTTCTTCATAAAATACACCTCAAAAACCTATTTAAAATAACTATAATAAGCTCTTCTAAATGAAAAAGCTTCTATAATACATTGTGAATTTATCAACTCTATTCCTTCTAAATCAGCTATTGTTCTTGCCATCTTTAAAAGTTTTGTATAACTTCTACTACTTAAGTTATATTTATTAAATATTACTTTAGCCATTTTTGAAGCTTCTTTTTCTAATTTACAATATTTTAATAAATTAGAGGCCTTAATTTCACTATTATTTTTTATATTATCTTTTTTAAATCTATTTATTTGTATTTTTCTAGCATTTTCTACTCTTATCTTTATTTTTTGAGAACTTTCTTCTTGTTTTGATGAATTTAAATCATCATATTTTACAGTATTTACTTCTACAAAAATATCAAACCTATCTAATAATGGTCCTGATATTTTATTTATGTATTTATTAATTTCATTACTCCTACATCTACACTCTGTATTTGACATATAATAACCACATGGACATGGATTCATAGCTGCAATTAGTAATACTCTACAAGGATATTTTGTACTGTACTTTACTCTAGATATATTTACATATCCATCTTCTATAGGTTGTCTCAAAGTCTCAAGGATTTTCCTATCAAACTCAGCGATTTCATCTAAAAACAAAATACCTCTATGTGCTAGTGCTACTTCTCCAGGTCTTGCATCTGTTCCTCCTCCAATTAAAGACTGCTTTGTAGTCGTATGATGAGGAGCCCTAAAAGGTCTCTTATCAATTATGCCTTTATTTTCATCTATCATACCCAATACACTATAAACCTTACTTACCTCTATCATCTCTTCTACACTTATATCTGGTAAAATTGTTATTACTCTTTTTGCAATCATTGTTTTACCTGAGCCTGGAGGCCCAATCATAAGCATATTATGATTTCCAGCAGCAGCTATCTCTGCGCTTCTCTTTATAAAATAATTTCCTCTAACATCATTAAAATCTTCATCATATTTGCTTTCTTTTGTATCATAAAATTCAGGATATTTACAATATGTATAGTTACTATTTGTTTCTATTTCTTCATTTAAAAAAGACATTATTTTTTCTTTATCGACTTTTATTTCTCCGTTTAAAAAACCTATACATTCTTTTAAACTTTTAATAGGTATTATATCAATTTCTTCTATAAATAGACTTTCTTTTATATTGTCAACTGGTATAAAAATACGTTTTATATTTTGAGTCTTTGCACCTATAATTATGGGTAATATACCTCTTACTTTTCTTATTTTTCCATCTAATGATAATTCTCCTATAAACATACTTTCTCTTATATAATTTTCATCCTTTTTTATTAATCCTCTTAAAAGACCTATACTTATTGATAAATCTAAAAAAGCACCTTCTTTTTTTATATCTGCTGGTGATAAATTTACAACAATTCTTGTATTTGGAAATTTATATCCACTGTTGATAATAGCTGATTTAACTCTCTCTCTCGCCTCTTTAATTTCTTTACTTGGAAGCCCGACAATATTGAAGCTAGGTATACCATTACTTGTATCCACCTCAACCTTTACTAGAAAACTCTCAATTCCTATTAAATTACTCGAATTAATAATACTTAACATATAGTAATCCTTTCCAAAACTTTATCTTTCTTAAAAAGCATTCATTATGTGATTTACTCTTTTTTCTGATAAATAAACTTCTACAACATCAAACCTTATGGGAATATTATGTAAATTATTTTTTGTGATATAGTATTTAGCAATCTCAACTATCTTTTTTCTCTTCTTGAAATTTACAGATTCACAAGGATAACCATACCTTAAATTAGACCTTGATTTTACTTCTACAAATACAATCTCATCATCCATCCTTACTATTATATCTACTTCTCCAATCTTTAATCTGTAGTTTTTTTCTAGTAGTTTTGCACCTTTTGACAATAAATAATTAATTGCTACTTCTTCTCCAAAATCACCTTTTTCTTTGTTATTCATTTTTTACTCCAATACATTAGATTTTTACTTTTTGATTATGGTCAGTATACAATTTAACTATTCAAATTTTTTAGATTGATTTTATTTTCATTAATATTAATAGATACCTCTATTGACTTTATTCTTTTATGATATTATTCTAGTTTTCATAAGGAAAGTTTATTTTTATGGAGGAATGTTTTTAATGAACAGAAAAAAATTAGTTACTTTTATACGATATTTATCCCTATTTATATTGATTGTAAGTTATCTAAACAATGCTGAAAATACAATGTATTCAATTATGACAATAATAATATTATTTCTAATTATAATAAATAATCAAGTCAGATTTTTTTCTTTATCAAACAAGAATAGAATTGTACTTATTTCTTATTTTTTAGAGCTTATCTTAATTTTTATATTGTATAATTATACAAAGACTTTTAATTCACTTTACTTTGTTCCTTTAATTTTGGACATATCATTTTTTATAAATGAAAAATACAAATACATATTATTGTTTTTCATTATAGTATCTTCCTTTATTATTAGTTTAGATAAAAACTTGTATCTAGCTTTGGAATCAAGTTCAATATTATTGATTATATCTATACTTTCTATATATATAGAAAGTGAAAATATATCTAAACTATACAATCAAAGCCTTTATGATAAACTTAGAATTTCTAAAGATAAATTAAAAAAATCTAATTCTGATTTAGAAATTTATGCAAGTTCTATAGAAGAACTAGCCATTTTAAAAGAGAGAAACCGAATATCTAGAGAAATACACGATAGTGTTGGACATTCTCTTTCTACAACAATAATACAGTTAAGTGCCATAGAAAAGCTCTTAAATGATAAGCCCGAAGTATCTGATTTAGTACATGAACTTAGAGAATTCGTAAATGAAAGTTTTCAAGATGTTAGAAGAGCTATCTCTGAGTTAAAGCCTATTGAATATGAAAATTATCAAAATTTGTTTAAAATTAAAGAACTAATTAAAAGCTTTATTAAGCTTACAAATATTAATGTAAGACTAACTATATCAAGAAACACTTGGAGCCTATCTAGAGCTCAGTCTATAGCTTTATATAGACTTATTCAAGAATCGCTTTCCAATGCATCAAGACATGGAAAAGCAAGTGAAATCAAAATTTTTATAACATTTAATCCTTCAAATCTTATAATTACGATTAGTGATAATGGTATAGGATGTGAAAATATAAAAAAAGGAAATGGAATTAACAGTATTAGCGAAAGAATATATGAACTAAATGGAAAAGTTGAATTTGATAATCACAATGATGGATTTACAATTAGAGCTTCTTTTCCCAAATTTTTAGGGGGTGATTTTTTTGAGTAAAATTAAAGTTCTTATAGTTGATGATGAAAAATTAATTAGGAAAGGTCTTAAGATTATATTGTCATCTTATGATGATTTGGAGATAATTGGAGATGCCTCTAATGGATATGAGGCTTTAGAATTTTGTAAGTCAAATGATGTAGATGTTGTTCTTATGGACATTAGAATGAATATTTGTGATGGTGTTTTAGGCACAAGACTTATAAAAGAATATGATGAGTCAATAGCACTATTAATTTTAACTACCTTTAATGATGATGAGTATATAAAAGATGCAATGAAGTTTGGAGCTTCAGGTTACCTTCTAAAAGACAGCTCTGATGAAGTATTGCATGAGGGGATACGCTCTTCATTTTTTGGCAATGTTGTACTTGACAAAAATGTAGCTGAAAAAATCATGTCATCTGAAAAAACTGTTGAACATGAGCATATTTCTAATATATATAATTTAACTGAAAAAGAAATATCCATAATTAAATTAATTGCACATGGACTTAGTAATAAAGAAATAAGTCAAGAATTATTTTTATCTGAGGGTACCATAAAAAATAATATAACTAATATTTTAGGCAAATTGGAGCTTAGAGATAGGACTCAATTGGCTATATTTGCTTTCAAAACTAAAATTGTAATATAGTATGTCAATAAAAAGTCTAAACTATAAACAAAATTTTCAAAAACTTAACTTATAATAAAGCTAAAACTATAAAGTGACTTAAGTCACTTTTTTTAGTGACTTATAGTAATAGAAATACACCTAATAATTCTTTATTATAATATTATAGATTTTTAAATTACACAAAAACATTTTGGGAGGGATTTTTATGGATATAGTTAAAGTAAATAATATAACAAAAAGATTTAATGATAAGTTAGCACTTGATAACATTAGTTTTTCTGTTAAAAAGGGGGAAATATTTGGGCTTATTGGTCCAAATGGTGCTGGTAAATCTACACTTATAAATATAATTACCAATCTTACTTTACCAAATAGCGGTAATATTCAAATAAATGGTGTAGATTTGTCAGCAAATCCTATGAGTGCAAAATCCATAATAGGATTAGTTCCACAAGAGTTAGCAGTTATGGAAACACTAACTCCTTTTGATAACTTAGAATACTTTGGAGCTTTTTATGGATTAAAGGGTAAGTTGCTTCAAGAGAGAATCAATGAAGCCTTGGAAGTTACAGGTCTAGCTGAAGTTAAAAAGAAAAAAGTAAAAAAACTATCTGGTGGTATGCAAAGAAGATTAAATATTGGGATAGCACTTTTAAATCATCCTAAAATATTAATATTAGATGAACCAACTGTAGGTGTTGACCCTCAATCAAGAAATCACATTTTTAATTTTATAAAAGATATATCTGAAAAACAAAAAACTACTATTATATATACATCCCATTATATGGAAGAAGTTGAACATCTTTGTTCTAAAATCTTTATTATGGATGAAGGTAAAGAAGTTGCTTTTGGGGATAATAATTACCTAAAATCAATAGTGTCTACAAATACAAAATTAATTATGGAAATAAAAAATATAAATGCTCAACTTATATTTGATTTAAAAAATATTAAAGGTGTTATATCTGTTTTAGAAAATACTTCAGTAATAACATTAGATGTAGATAAAAACTTTCAGTTAACAGATGTACTTTCTGCTGTTGACAAAAACAATTCAAAAGTAATACGTATCTCTTATGAAGAACCTAGTTTAGAAGATGTATTCTTAAATCTAACAGGTAAAAACTTAAGGGACTAATGGGGGTGATTTTATGAAATTATATATAAGTGTAAAAACTATGTTAAAAGGTCTGAAAAGCTCATTCATGCTTAATTTGATATATTTCTTAGCTCTACCTCTACTTTTAGCTGGGTTCCTTGGAATGGTAACAGAAGATATGTTTCAAAATCCTATAAAAACAGAACCTATGTCAATTGTTGTATATGATAAAGATAACTCCAAATTATCAAATAATTTGACAAATTATTTAAAAGATGATTTATCTTCTGTATTAAAAATACAGAAAGATTATTCTGATGCAGATTTAAAACTTACAATACCTAAAGGATACGAAAACAATATTTTAAAGGAAAAATCAAATACTTTAAGTATAGAAAAACTTGGAACTAGAGATGACATAGCAGTACTACTTCAAAATATATTAAATACTTATCATGAAAAATTATATTTAAATAATTCTCAAAAACTAAGTTCAGAAGAGTTTTCTAAGTTGTTTAATAAGAGTTCTATTGCCAATTCTATAATAAAAAGTGATACTGAACAAAACTCATATGAATACTTTGCTTTAGTTTCATTAGGATTCCTTGTAATAATTTTTATAATGAATAATATTTTATCGAATTATATAAGTGAATCAAAAGGGCTTTCAAAAAGACTTTATTCTATGCCTATAACTAGAGTGCAGTTTTTAATTTACGACTTTGTAGGTTTATGGATTTATTCATTTATATTTCTATTATTATATGTTTTATTCTTTAGGATACTTGGAATAACATTTAAAGGTAATCTTGCCACATTAACCTTAATATGTGCTATATCATCATATTTTATGACTTCTATATCTACTTTTGTAACTAGTTTTTTTAGTAAAAAATATGGTACATTCATAGTCTATATATTACTTTTCTTACAAACAATTTTTGGAGGTATTTTTAACATGATAAGTGAAGCTTTTAGTAAGTTTGTAAGTTTATCTCCAACTTATTTAATAGGAACTCTGTATAGTGATTATGAAAGTTTCAAGACTTTAAATTCAATAAGTAATTTAATTGTAACATGCTTAATTATTTCTACAATATTGATTATACTCTCTATTGTAAAAGAAAAATATAAATGGAGGGAGATTTAATAATGATTAGACTAATTCTTGCAAATATAAAAAGATATATAAAAAATCCTTCTCTTTTAGCTAGTATGGTCATGATTCCTATTATATTAATTGTTTCTCTTAACCTTTTTTCTAGTAAATCAGACAATCAATCAATGTATTTTTCTCCAGTAGCAGTTGTCTCTAACTCTTCAGGAAAATATGAACATAAATTGATAAATAATTCAAAGCTAAAGGAAAACACATTTAGATTAAATGAAGAAGATAAGGCTATGAACTTACTAAAAAATAATAAAGTTTCTGCAGTATTTGTTTTGGACAAAAACTTTTCAACTGATATAGATAACTTAAAACGACCTGCTGTTAAATGTTTCAAAACTGAAAATGGTGGTGGTAGTCTTTGGGCAGAATCAGAAATAGAATCTTTTATCAATAATTCTTTAAAATCAAAAATAGATAAAAATATGGATGAAAAATTAACTAAAACAAGTATAGTTGATAATAAGCCTGATAAAAACACAGATTCATTTTTAACAGTTTTCTTAATATGTTATTTTATGTATATTAACGCAGCGTATCTTGCCTCTGACTTATTTACATTAAAAAAATCAAATGTTTTAAGGAGACTTATTTCTACAAAACATAAAGATATAAAAATAATTTTTAGTATACTCTTAGGGTTATTTTTTATTCAAGCAATTTTATACACTGTAATACTTGGATGCCTTACATTTGTTGGAGATTTTAAATTAACCCCAAATATATTAATGATTGTACTAGCAAATAGTTTTGTTTCCACTGGATTTGTATTTTGGATAGCTAGAGTATTTAAAAATGAAAGTTCTATAAGCCTTGTAACTACATTTTATTCTTTAATAGGTTTAGCTATATCTATATCTAGTCTGATACCATCAATGAGTGAATTATCATTTATGACTAATCTATCAAAGCTTACACCTTTTTACTGGACTATAAATGCCCTTAGAATCAATGATAGTATCTTAATAAATGTAATCGTTCTAATACTTATTGGAATAGTATTTGTAACAGCTGGAAGTTTTAAATTAAGAGATTTTGCAAAAAACTAATAATTACTAAATATAGTTAGTATATAATTTTATACAATACTAACATAATATTTCAATATTTTAAATCATTTTATATTATATTTTTATAGTCAGTTTTATCTATCTTTGATGATAAACTTATTATTATATATTAATACCTTTGACTTGTCAATAGTTTTATGATATAATATTAATTATTAGATAATTAAAGCATTGTACCCCAATTGCAATATCTAAAATTCAGTTTGGAGGTATAACTAACATATGTATAATATTGGTGAAAGTGTGATGTATCCAAAAGAAGGAGCCTGTTATGTAAGTGATATTGTAACAAAGGAAATAAATAAACATATGCAGAAATACTATGAATTAACTGTCATTTTCAATAGCACTCTTAAAATTTCGATTCCCGTTTTGAATGCTGACAAGATTGGTGTACGTCCAATTATGAACGAAAATGAAGTTAATAATTTTATCCAATCAATTGATAAAATAGATGGTATATGGATTTTTGATAGAAAGCAACGGCTTAAATTATACCATGATAAATTTCATTCAGGAGATGTCTTTGAGATTGTAAAATTAATTAAGATGCTTATGATACAAGATTGTTCAAAACAATTATGTAGTACAGATAAGGACTTTCTAAATAAAGCTCAGAGATTTGCTTTGTCGGAATTAGCTGCTGCTCAATGTAAATCTTATACAATCGTATTGGAAGAAATGAAAAAACATATTCTAAATCCGAAAAGTAATAATTAAACCAGTCTTAAAGACTGGTTTTATTTTTTAGATTAATCATATTTATTACCATACTTTACCTTAGATTTCCTAAAAAAACCAAGTGTAAATCATATTACTGATTTACACTTGGTCAACAAAACCTAATCTTCCTCAAGTTCCTTTTTTTCTTTTAATAATACATTTAATTCATTTGCTTCTAAAATCTGTGCTTCTAGAGTGTCCAGTAACTCTTGTTGCCATTCCACACATTTATCTTTGTAATCAAAAGGTAGCGTTCTGTCAACTATGTACTTATCAATACATTCCTCCGCACTTTTAACTATTTGTTTTCTTTCATCAATAAATTTTTCCAATTCTACTAAGGCTTCTTCATAAGCTTTTTTACTCATATAAATTCCCCCTTTGTACAATTATTCTACATTAAAATGATTTTTCCTCTTTTTTGTATAAAAATTTATTTGTATATAACTTTTCCATCAATATCTTTTATAGTTTGACATCCAGTTAATATCATAGAACCACTTAATTCTGATTGAAGTTTATTTACATAAGTTTCTACACCATCAGTTGCTCCACCAAATGAAGCTGTTACAAAAGGTCTTCCTATTAATACTGCATCTGCCCCTAGGCCTATCATTTTTAATACATCCAATCCTGTTCTAACTCCACCATCTGCAAGTATTGTAACTTTACCTTTAACAGCCTCAGCAATCTTTGGTAAAACTTCACATGCTCCTGGTGTACAGTCAAGTACTCTTCCTCCATGATTTGATACAACTATTGCATCTACACCTGCTTCAACTGCCATTAATGCATCTTCTACAGTCATTATTCCCTTTAATATAAATGGTAATTTAGTAGAGTTAACTAGTTCTTTTATTTGCTCAATATTTTTAGGAAGCACTGGTTTTCCATGTAGCGATAAAGTTACTAAACCACAAGCATCTATATCAACTCCAACTGCAAACGCTCCAGCTTCTTCAGCTAGTCTTATCTTTTTTATAATATTTTCATTGTCCCAAGGTTTAATAAATACAATTCCAGCACCATTATACTTTTTAACTACATCTAAATTTTCCATTAAAAATGCATCTACTGCTGTATCTCCAACCATTGCATAGATACCACTATTGGCACATCCTGCAACTACTGGTTCTATGTAATCTCTTTCATTTATTTTTCCACCCATATTTAAAGTAGTTCCTGTTACTGGAGCTGCAAATATAGGAGCACTCATTTTTTTACCAAATATTTCTATAGATGTATCAGGATTTGAAACATCATGTATTACTCTCATATTTACTTTTACTTTTTCTAAGCTCTTACTATTTTCTATAAAAGAAGAACCACTTCCTTTACCTCCCATACCAGGTACTTCACCTGCACAGACAACTCCATTACAAACTTTACAAACTTTACAACTTCCATTTAAATTTTCTCTAGCATTTTTTAATAGTTCATTATAATCCATCTCTAATCCCCCATTAATTATAGTAATTTATATCGTACATATTATATCACATTATGTTTACAGTATATTTTTCAAGAAGCTTTTTCTATGTATAGGAGTTATCCCATGTTTTTCAATAGCTTCATAGTGTTCTTTTGTTCCATATCCCTTATGAGATTTAAATCCATATTCTGGATATACTCTATCATATTGATACATTATACTATCCCTAGTAACCTTCGCCAATATACTTGCTGCTGCTATTGATATAGATTTTGAATCTCCTTTTATAATTGGATTTTGAACTATATCAATTCCTGGTATTGTCGCTGCATCAACAAGTAAATAATCTGGTGTTTGTTTTAAACAATTTATTGCTTTTTTCATTGCCATATATGTGGCATTTAATATGTTAAATTCATCTATTTCTTCGTTATTTACTATCCCTATTCCATAATCTAATGCTTCTTTTTTTATTACTTCAAAAAGCTCATCTCTTTTTGCTTCACTTAGTTTCTTAGAATCATTTACGCCTTCTATTTTTGTATTTTGCTTAAACACTACAACTGAAGCTACAACAGGACCTGCAAGTGGTCCTCTTCCAGCTTCATCAATTCCTCCAATATATAAATAGCCTTTACTATATCCTTCATTTTCAAACACATTTATAGTTTCTAATCTTTCTGCTTCTTTTCTAATATTGTCCAGCTTCTTGGCAAGCTTTATAGCGAGACTTTGAACAGATTTTCTTTCATCCACTCTTAATATTTCTATATATTCCATATACTTTTCAACTTCTAAAGTCTCAATTATTTCTTTAATCTCCCTCACACTTTTGTTCTGCATACTATCCCCTCATCTTTCACCTGTAAAAATATTATTGTCTTAAACATATTAAGAATCCACTAACTTAGAATTTAATTGCATCCACTATATCCACATTTTAAACATATACTACATCCACCTGTGTGTGCAATTCCTTCACTTCCACACTCAGGGCATACAAACTTTTCATCTTCTTCAAAATTTTTATTTTTTAATTCTTTGGCTTTTTCTTTTTTATTATCTTTTTCTTCTTTATTATTTTTATAAGATTCTTTTTTATTATCTTCTTTTTTGTTATTTTCTTTATTATTTTCTTCTTTTTTTTCATTTATTAAGATTCCACTCCTTTTGCATCCATCTCTAAATATTGTCACTCCCTTAAGACCAGCTTGCCATGCCATAACATATATGTTAAAAACATCTTCAATTGTAGTTTCAAAAGGTATATTTATTGTAGATGATATAGAAGCATCAATATACTTTTGCCATACTTTTTGCATATTTATTCTTTCTTCATATCCTATATTCATAGCAGTAACAAAAAAATCTGGTAAACATTCTTCATCTGTAATACCTTTTTTATCCATATATTCTTTAACTATTGGAGTATATACTTTATAATACACATCTTCATCATGTAAGCTTTCAGTTTTTCTTATATATGAAAGATTAAATATAGGTTCTATTCCTCCACTAATACCTATCATTGTAGATATAGAACCTGTAGGAGGTATAGTTAAGAGTTGTGAGTTTCTAAGCCCATACTTTTTAACCATCTCTTTAGTATCATCATTTAAGTTTTCTATAAAAAATCTAGATTTAGAAATATTTTCATATTTATACTCACTAAATGTCCCGTATTCTTTAGCAATTAAAGCTGATTGTTTTACAGCTTCGTTAAGCATAGTTTTACCAATTAAATCACACAATTCTAAAGATTTATCAGAACCATATCTTATCCCCATCTTTATAAGCATGTCAGCAATACCCATTACACCTAAGCCTATCTGTCTATATTTGTAGACACTATCCCTTTGTTCTTGTAATGGATGTAAATTTAATCCCTCATCTAATACATCATTTAAAGCTACCACAGCTTCTCTAACACAAGATTTTAACTTATTAATATCAAAGGTAGCATGTTCCCCAAATGGTTGTATTACAAACTCTGATAAGTTTATTGAGCCAAGCAAACAGCTTCCTCCACTTGGAAGTGGCTCTTCTGCACAAGGATTTACCCCTGAAAAACAAAAGTCCTTATCTTCACTCATAAGGTTATATGTTTTTATTTTATCCCAAAATAATATGCCTGGTTCTGCATAATCCCAGTTATTTTTAACAAACTTATTAAACAAATCATATGCATTTACTATCTTAACTATTTTTTCTCCAGTAGTTTCAACTTCAAACGTACAATTATACAATTTTTTTTCCTTTACAGCTTGCATAAACTCATCTGTTACTCTTACAGAAATATTTGCTTTAGTAACCTTCTCCAAATCGGTTTTTATATCTATAAATTCCTCTATTTCTGGATGATTTACATCCATAGAAATCATAAGAGCTCCCCTTCTACCTCTTTGACCAATCAAACCTGTTGTCATGCTATAAAGTTCCATAAAAGACACTGCTCCAGTTGTATATTTTGCAGCATTATTTACTTTTGCACCTTTGGGTCTTAATTTTGAAATATCAATTCCAACCCCTCCACCATAACTAAAAGTTCTAGCAAGTTTTTTTGCGGTGTCAAAAATATCTTCTATACTGTCTTTTGGTGGCTCTATCACATAACAATTAGAATAAGTTACTTTTTTACCTTCTTTATGTAAACCTCTATTTGCTAAAATTCTACCTGCAAATAAAAATCTCTTTTGTCTTATTAACTTTGATATCCTTGGACTATTATTTGAAATTCTCTTTATCCATTCATCAAAACTTTCTCCATTATGTCTATACTTATTTTTCCATATTGATTTTTGTAATTCATCAAACTCCCAAGCCTTATGTCTTATTTCTGAACGTCTTTCTCTATATAATATGTAGTGTTTTGCTATATCTTTTCTATTTGATTCCATAAGTAATACTTCCACTATATCTTGGATTTCTTCTACAGATAAGCATTCCTCCATAGAATTATAATCATTAGCGATTTTTCTAGATATATCATATGCTAAATCTCTGTCTACTCCACCTTCACTATTTATACTAGCCTTATAGACAGCATCTTCAATCTTACTTTTACTAAAAAGTTCTTTTGTCCCATCTCTCTTTATTATGTACTTCATTTTTAGACCTCCAATAAATTAGTATTACATTAATACACCTATTAGTTGTAATTCTAAACAAACTTTTTTCTATATTTGTATGTTCTCATATTAATTATCTCACACAATATATATTATACTATTTTATATTCAATATAACACGCTTTATAGTTTTCTCAGTTAAGTAAATGAACTTTCTATATTCTAAATATCTTCTATTAAAAACTTAAAAATAATATAAAAAAGTATATAAAAGTGTAATTATACTCTTATATACTTTATTTTTTTATAAATTTTATCATTTTTTACTCCATTATTTACCATTAAAATTAACAATAAATTCTTTATATTTTACATATAAATATGTTACATATCATAAATATTATTTGTAAATATATATAACAAAGTTCAACCTAACAATAATCTATCTTTAAACTACTGTATTTAATATTCATTTACATATAAAGTTTTACATATCAAAAAGGAATTGCCTCCTAAATGATTTTAATCACTTTAAGGCAATTCCTATATGTATTAATTATTCTTTATTATTGTACAGCTTTACTACTTTGAGATGGAATAAAGTTTCCTATTATTCCTGCTATTAAAACTGGAACTACCCAGTTAAATCCTAATGAAGCTAATGGTAAGCTATTAACTAGAGGAATATTTACACCAAAGCTTGTTGCAACTGTTAATACACTTACTAACAATGCCATATATGCAGCGCATTTGAATACATTGTCATTTTTAATTTGATTACTAAATAATGCTAGTATAACTAGAGTTATAGTTGCTGGATATACCATACTTAATATAGGAGAAGAGAATTTTATTATTGTACTTACTCCAAAGTTTGATATGATTGCACTAAACACACAAACTACTATAACTATATGCTCATATTTTAATTTTCCATTTGTAAGTGTTGAGAAATACTGACCTGCTGCTGAAGAAAGACCTATAGCTGTTGTTAAACATGCTAATGCAACTATAATAGCCAATAGAATCTTACCTGTATTTCCAAGTAATGCTGCTGTTATTGAAACTATTAAAGCTGTTTGTTGAACATCTTGTCCATATATTTCAGATACAGTTGCTCCAAGGTAACATAATCCACCATAAACTAGTGCCATACCTATTACCGCTATAACACCTGCACTTACTGTAGCTTTCATCTTTTCTTTTTCACCTGTATATCCTTTAGATATTACTGACATGATTATAATTGATGCAAATACACTAGCTGCTAATGCATCCATTGTTTGATATCCTTGAGTTATACCTTCTGAAAACACATTTTGTATTAAAGAAGCATCTCTTATGTCTCCTAATGGAGATACAATACCTTTAACTATCAATACTGCTAAAGCTATAAGTAAAGCTGGAGTTAAAATTGATCCAACTATATCTACAACTTTTGATGGTCTTATTGTTAAAACCAATACTATAGCAAAGAATACTATAGAGAATATTACTGGGCTTATTCCTGAACCTATTGTAGGTAGTATACCCATTTCATAAGTTGTTGCTGCTGTTCTAGGTATTGCCAAAAGTGGCCCTATACAGATTACCATTGCACATCCTAGTACAATACTTAATCCTTTACCAGCTCTTGAAAACATTTTTGATGTGTCTCCATTGAACTTAGTTGCTGCTATAACTGCTAATAATGCCAAACCACCATCTGCGAAAAGGAATCCTATGAAAGCTACTAGCCAGCTACTTCCAGATAAAACTCCTAGATATGGAGGGAATATTAAGTTCCCAGCACCAAAAAACATTGCAAATAGTGCAAATCCAATTACAATTACATCTTTAAACTTGATTTGTTTCTCACCCATTTAAAGCACCCCCATTTGAATTTTACTACTTTTTATTACATTTTACCAAAAAATAAGTCCAATCTCTTCTTAAATGAAAACCTTTTGACGAGATTTTATTTAATTATACATTTTTGACTTAAACTTGTCAATTATGTTTCATAATTTATAAAATCTTCGCAATATTTAGTACAACTTTCTTAATTAAATAAAATTAACATGTATACTTTAAACATAGCTGTTTTTTTTATTTTTATTTAATTTTTCTTGACAAAATTAAAACTTTTAAATCATCTTAATTGTGCGACTTTTTGAATTATTTGCATTATTTCCAATTTATATTGCTTTATAGACAATATTAATGTATGCATCACTCTCCTTTTTATTTGTGTATAATCTTTTGAGTTCAATTTAAATTTTAAATATTTTGTGTTTATTATATAATCTGAAAAAAAAGCAGTCAATATGATTTTTAATTTTTTTAATTTTCAAAATTATGATACTTAGAAAATCGTTTTCCTTTTGTCATAACTTCTATTTACGTTAATTCTTGTAGTATTTTGTATTTATTTTGCTAAACTCACTATTAATTTTACTGAATTTCAATTCTACACTTATAAACTTTTTACTTACTTGAGTACCTTCAAATCATTTTTTCTGAAAATTTTTTATTATGATTTATTGATTTATTTTTCTTCATAGAAACTATATTATAAGTTCCAACTTACTAAAACTTTGCAGTTGCTAGTATTCAAGTTATTCTACTTATTTTTTAGAATTTAATGAATAATCTTAATATAAACTAATTAGAAAACAATTTAGTAATTTACATAAGTTATTTATACGTTCAAATGCCTTAAATTTCATTTTATTATTTTATTATTGTCACAATTTTATTTATATAATATTTTTGTAAAAGTCAACTAATACACATATCTTAACTTGTAATATTCTTTTAAATATCTTTTATAAAGACTCAATATTGTTAAAAAATAAACATATCTTTTTTTAATACTTTTATCTAATTTTACTATATTAAATACAAGGAATTAGTATATACTCAAAAAATAAAAAGAGTTATCTATATAAATAGTTTCATTTATTATAGATAACTCTCCTTATTTATAAATATCTATATTTCAATTAAATAAGATTTAATTTGTTCCAAGTGTATTAGATTGACTCTTTGATGGTATAAAGTTACCAATTATTCCAGCTATTACAACTGGAATTACCCAGTTAAATCCTAATGAAGCAAGAGGTAGAGAATTTACTACTGGAACGCTTACTCCATAACTAGATATAACAGTTAATATACTTACAAGCAGTGACATATATACTGCTCCTTTGTATACATTATCATTCTTAATTTTTTCATTAAAGAAAGCTAAAATTATTAAAACAATTGATGGTGGATAAACTATACTTAGTATAGGAGATGCTATCTTTATTATAGTTCCAACACCAAAAGATGCTACTACTGCACTAAATACAGATACGGCTAATACTATTTTTTCATAACTTAACTTACCTTTTGTAAGTCTAGAAAAATATTGCCCTGTTGCAGATGTAAGACCTATAGATGTAGTTAAACATGCTAGAGATACCACTATTGCTAAAATCGCTTTCCCAACATTTCCAAGCAATCCTTGTGTTATATTTACTATTACTTGTGATTGTACTGCATCTGTTCCATACATTGTTGATACAGTTGCTCCAAGGAAACATAATCCCCCATAAACTAATGCTAAGCCACCACAAGCAAGAACACCTGCTTTACCAATCATCTTTAACTTTTCACTAATACTAGTATATCCTTTTTCATTTAAGGATACTATCAGTACTGATGCAAGTGCTATTGCTGCAAATGCATCCATTGTCTGGTAACCTTGACCAATACCTTCTGCAAATACATTAGGTATCATAGGTTTATCTATTATCTCTCCAAGAGGAGATACAACACCTTTTATAATTATGAATGCTAAAGCTATTAGAAGAGCTGGAGTTAAAAATTGTCCAACTATATCTACGACCTTAGATGGTCTTATTGTTAATACATATGATATCGCAAAATAAACTATACAGAATAATAACACTGGAATTGAGCTTCCAAATAAAGGCATCATACCCATTTCATAAGTTGTTGCACCTGTTCTTGGTATAGCTAAGAATGGCCCTATACATAAAATATCTACACAACCTATAAGAATCCCTAATTTCATACCACATCTTTTAAACATTTCTACTACGTTTCCATCGAATTTAGCTGTAGCCATTACTGCTAGAAGTGCCAAACCAGCATCGGCAAATGTAAATCCTAAGAAGGCAATTAACCATTCTGGACCTGTAATTATTCCCAAATATGGTGGAAATATTAAGTTACCTGCTCCAAAGAACATTGCGAATAATGCAAATCCAAATACTATCATATCTTTGGTCTTACCCATTATAAAATCCCCCTTTTTAACCTTATTAAATTAATAAAGTTTCTCAGTTGTTCACGTTTGCATAAATAAATTAACTAAAACAATAAGAATTCATTATTAAATTAATAAAATTAAATAAATTAAATTTTTAATATATTGTATTTATTTGTGCTTATTATATATTATATGAAACAAGCAAGTCAATATGCCAAAATTGCAAATTATCACACTGATTTTAATTTTCAAAAAATTAGGTGTATTTGTCTTAAATTAATATTTTTTAAAGTTTTCTAATCTAATTTATACTTTTATGTGACAGTTTTTGTCTATATTTCAGAAAAGTAAAAAAAACCTTTTTAAAAAGGCTTTTTTTTACTTAATAATATTAATTTTTTAACCTAGCTTTAAAATCTATCTTTTAACACTCTCTGGTACTTCTAGTGTTATATTACCTATTTTTCCATCTCTAAATTCATTTAAAACAGTAGTAGCTATACGTGTATAATCAAGCTCTTTCCCACCTGTTATGAATCCTCTTTTGTGGCCAATCATATCCATTGTTTCAATTGGAGTTTCTCCTAAAGAGTCTAATTTATATCTAGCTTTCAACTTTTCTGGCTCTATTATCATAAGTTTTTCTATAAGTCTTAAAGCTAAAGTCTCAACATCTAAAATCTCATCTTTTATAGCTCTACTAAATGCTAAGTTTAAGGCAACTTCTTGGTCTTCAAACTTTGGCCAAAGTATTCCAGGTGTATCTAAAAGTTCAAGATTTCCCTTTAATCTAACCCATTGCTTACCTTTAGTTACTCCTGGCTTATCTCCTGTCTGAGTACTTTTTCTACCTGTTAATTTGTTTATAAGAGATGATTTACCTACATTTGGTACACCAACTATCATTATTCTTATAGCTCTTTCTTTTCTTCCTTTATCTTTTAAAGAACTCATTTTTTCTCTAGTTACATTCTTACATTCTTCCACTATCTTATTTATACCTACACCTTTTAGTGTATCTACTGGTATAGCTTTTATGTTATTCTTTTTATAGTACTCAATCCATTGATTTAACTTATCTCTATCTGCCATATCGCTTTTATTTAATACAACTACCCTAGGCTTATCTCCTACAAGCATATCTATATCTGGATTTTTGCTACTAAATGGGATTCTAGCATCTAAAAGTTCAACCACTACATCAATTAGTTTTAAGTTATTTTTTACTAATTCTTTTGTTTTCTTCATATGACCTGGATACCAGTTTATATGTAGATTATTATCCATAAGATACTCTTCATATTCATTTGACACATATATCACTCCTTTAAAATAGTATGTTATTATTACCTAATTTTACTTAAAAATATATCTACTTAAGACCTTACATTGTCACCCTTTTAACATCATACTTTACATAATATTATCTTCTTATTTTTAGTATTATTTCAAAATATAATCCAATATTTATTGATTTTATTTTCAATTTTAAAATTCCTAAATCTATCAATAAATAGTATATTTTCAACAAATAATCATATCTACTTACAATTTAATTATTTGTTATGATTTCAATTAAAATAGAAAGAGGACTGATAAATCAGCCCCCCATTTATAAGTAAAGTTTTTAATTATCTATTTCTAGCTTCTTTTATCTTAGCAGCTTTACCTACTCTACCTCTTAAGTAGTTTAGTTTAGCTCTTCTTACTTTACCTTTTCTAGTTACTTCTATTTTTTCTATTTTTGGAGAGTGAACTGGGAAAGTTCTTTCTACACCAACATTGAAAGACATTTTTCTAACTGTAAAAGTCTCTCTTGCTCCTCCACCTTGTCTCTTTAATACTACACCTTCGAATATTTGTATTCTTTCTCTTTTTCCTTCTATAATTCTAACGTGTACTTTAACTGTGTCCCCAGGTCCAAAATTAGGAACTTCATTTTTTAATTGTTCTTGCTCAATTGCTCTTAGCATTTCATTCATCTTTCTTCCTCCTAGATATCATAGACGTTCTTAACTACCCGACCAGTGTAAACAGAGGAACGCCCGTATTTTCAACATTTTATATTATACTATACTTCTATAGTTATTACAAGCACTTTTATATTTTTAATTCCATTTATAGCCACTTTATTGTATACATGTATATTAAGTTTTTATTGTATATGTTTTTATTTTTCTTGAGATTTTTTATATAAGTCTAATCGTCTTTCCTTAGTTATCCTTATAGATTCTTCTCGTCTCCACTCATCTATCTTTTTATGATTTCCTGATAAAAGCACTTCTGGTACCTTTAACTCTTCAAACTCTCTAGGTCTTGTGTAATGAGGATACTCCAATAGATTATCTTTAAATGACTCCTCTTCAAATGACTCGTCCTGATTTAATACTCCTGGAATTAACCTTGATATAGAATCTATCATTATAAGTGCAGGCAGTTCTCCTCCGGTTAGTACATAATCTCCAATTGAAATTTCATCAGTTACTATTAAATCAATAATTCTTTCATCTATTCCTTCATAGTGACCGCATAGAAGTATTATATCTTCTTCAATAGACATCTCCTTGACTATAGATTGATTGTATACCTTACCTTTGGGAGTTAAATAAATTACTCTTGGATTGTTTATATTATGGGTTTTTATTATATGCTTATATGTGTCATATATAGGTTGAGGAGTCATCACCATACCAGCTCCTCCTCCAAATGGATAATCATCTACTTTTTTATGTTTATTATTAGAAAAATCTCTTATGTTATATATATGCACGTCAATTATACCTTTTTCAACTGCTCTTTTCATTATACTTTCATTCATGTATGAATTAAATATTTCTGGGAAAAGCGTCATTATATGAAATCTCATATTACCACCTAATCTATCATACCCTTAATAGGGTCTATAATCATTTTTCTTTCATTTATATCTATAGTAGGTACAAATTTTTTTATAGCTGGTATCATAAATTCCTTATCTTCTTCACCTTTTATTACATAAACATCATTTGCAGAATATTGAAGTACATCCTCCAAGACCCCTACATACTTTCCTTCTATAGTTAAAACTTCCATACCAATCATATCTGCTATAAAAAACTCACCTTCTTCAAGTTCTCTACTCTCTTCTCTAGACACATACATAAATTTATTTTTTAGCTTTTCTGCTTTTTCTATAGTGTCTATACCTTTTATCTTCATTATAACCATAGAGCCTTTATATCTTACATTTTCTACAGTCCACTTGTTGTTTAAATCTTTTCCTAAATAAAAATCTTTCAATTCATCAAATCTATCTATATCATCAGTAAGTGGATAAACTCTTACTTCACCTTTTAGACCTTGTGTGTTTACTATTTGCCCTACCTTAAAATGGGTTAATTTTTCTTTCATGTTATCACCTTCTTAAAAAAATTTAATCTTATGTTACCATATCATCATAAATTCTTAAAACTGTACACAGTTATACAAAAAGGACTAGGCACTATACCTAATCCTCCTCTTTATACTATCTCAAGAGAAACTTTTATGTTTTCTCTATTTGCAACAGATCTTACGACAGTTCTTATAGCTTTAGCTATTCTTCCCTGCTTCCCAATAACCTTACCCATGTCATCCTGAGCAACTGTAAGCTTTAAGACGATACCGTCATTGTCTTTAAATTCCTCAACAACAACTGAGTCAGGATTATCAACTAGAGCCTTAGCTATATCTACAACTAGCTCTTTCATATATTTCATCTCCTAAAAGTAACCTCAACAATAAGTATTTACTTATACTAGTTGCTAAGAGAAAATTATTTTGCTTGTTTAGAAGCTTCGAATTTTTCTATTACTCCGTTTTTTACAAGTAATTTTTTAACTACTTCTGTTGGTTGAGCACCAGTAGCTAACCATTTTATAGCTTTTTCATCATTTATTCTTACTTGTTTAGGTTCAGAAATTGGATTATAGTATCCTATTTCTTCTATAAATTTTCCATCTCTTGGAGCTCTTGAATCAGCTACTACTATTCTGTAGAAAGGTTTTTTATTAGCTCCCATTCTTTTTAATCTTATTTTAACTGCCATTACAGTCACCTCCGAATAATTTTTACTATTTTTTATATTTTATTTAAAAAAAGGTAAACCGCCTAAGCCGCCCCTTTTCTTCATACTTTTTTGTGAACCAGCAAACATCTTCATCATTTTTTTCATTTCATTAAGTTGTTTTATAAGTCTATTTACATCTTGTACAGTAGTTCCACTACCTCTAGCTATTCTTTTTTTCCTAGAAGCATTTAATATTCCTGGGTTACGTCTCTCATATGTAGTCATTGATTGAATTATGGCTTTAGTTCTATTCATTTCTTTACCATTCAAATCTACATCTCCAAGTTGGTCTTTTATATTTCCCATACCAGGCATCATACCAAGTATCTTGTCTAGAGGTCCCATATTTTGTATTTGTTCCATTTGTTGTAAAAAATCTTCAAAATCTAGTTCTTGTTTTTTGATTTTTTGTTCTAATTCCTTAGCTTTTTCTAAGTCCATACTTTCTTGTGCTTTTTCTATTAGGCTTAATACATCTCCCATACCTAATATCCTTGATGCCATCCTGTCTGGGTGGAAAGGTTCTATATCATCTAGTTTCTCTCCCATCCCCATAAACTTTATAGGTTTTTGTGTTACTGCTCTTATTGAAAGTGCAGCTCCACCTCTAGTATCTCCATCTAACTTAGTTAATACTACTCCATCAACACCAAGTGCTTCATTGAAGCTTTCTGCAACATTCACTGCATCTTGCCCTGTCATAGAGTCTACAACTAAAAGTATTTCATGTGGCTTAACTTCTGACTTAATTGACTTTAACTCATCCATAAGCACTTCATCTATATGAAGTCTACCAGCAGTATCTATAATAACCAAATCGTTAGCATTTTTAATTGCATGACTTAAACCTGCCTTGGCAATATTTACTGGACTTTCTTTATCTCCCATATTGAATACAGGTATATCCAATTTTTCACCAACAACTTGAAGTTGCTTTATAGCTGCTGGTCTATAAATATCACAAGCTACCAATAGAGGCTTCTTGCCTTGCTTTTTAAAATATCCTCCAAGTTTTCCTGCTGTTGTAGTTTTACCTGCACCTTGCAATCCAACCATCATTAAAATCGTAGGAGGTTTTGAGGAAATCATTACTTTACTTTGTACATCCCCCATTAAACTTGTAAGTTCTTCATTTACAATTTTTATTACATGTTGAGCTGGTGTCAAACTTTGCATAACCTCTTGTCCAACACATCTCTCTTGAACTTTTTTTATAAAATCTTTAACTACCTTAAAGTTAACATCTGCTTCAAGAAGAGCAAGTTTAACTTCTCTCATAGCATTTTTTACATCTGCTTCTGTAAGCTTTCCTTTTGACTTTAACTTACTAAATGCCCCTTGTAGTTTATCAGACAATCCTTCAAATATCATTTTATCATCTCCCTACATACATCTTCTATATTTTCTAGCTTAGGGATTAAATTAGCACAATCTCTATTGTGCAATAAATCTTCTTTAATGTCAATAATTTTATTTCTTATAAATTTAATATTTTTTTCCTGTTCTTGAAGCTTAGATACTAAATGTAGCTTTTCTTCATAATCTCTTAGTATCTTTTCTGAACGTTTCAATGTATCATATATACCTTGTCTTGATACACTTAGATTCTCACTGATTTCACCTAAAGAGTAATCCTCTTCATAGTATAGAGCTACTATCTCTTTTTGCTTATCAGTTAGTAATTCTTTATACTGTTCAAATAACAATCCAATTTCGACCATTTTTTCTATATTCATATCTTACACTTCCTAGCAGTATACTGTAAAGGTTATTTACTTTACACTATTGTATTTTATATCATATAAACACTCTTGTCAACCATTATTTTTAAAAGAATACTAGTTACCAAATAATGCATCTGAAAATGATTTTGCATCAAAATCCTGTAAGTCTTCTACTCTTTCTCCAACTCCAATAAGTTTTACAGGTACATCTACTTCTGACTTTACTGCAAGCACTACTCCACCTTTTGCTGTTCCATCAAGTTTTGTAAGTACTATACCTGTTATATCTGCAACTTCTTTAAATGTTTTAGCTTGAACAACTGCATTTTGACCTGTTGTGGCATCTACTACAAGAAGTACCTCACGCTTTGCTTCTGGAAATTCTCTATCTACTATTTTAAATACTTTTCCAAGTTCATTCATAAGATTAGCTTTGTTGTGTAATCTCCCAGCTGTGTCACATATTAATAAATCTGCCTTTCTAGCTTTTGCTGCCTTTATAGCATCAAACACTACTGCTCCTGGGTCTGCTCCTTCTTGATGCTTTATTATATCTACATTAGTTCTATTTGCCCATATTTCTAATTGCTCTGTTGCTGCTGCTCTAAATGTATCTGCTGCTGCTAATAAAACTTTTTTTCCATCTTTTTTATATCTATTTGCTAATTTTCCTATCGTAGTAGTTTTACCCACTCCATTTACACCTACCATTAGAATTATACATGGAGCTGGTTCTATGTCTAATGTAGAGTTTTCATTCGTAAGGATATCTTCAACTATAGATTTAAGTTCTTCTCTTACCTTTATTGGTTCAGTAATTCCCTTTTGCTTTATCTTATCTCTTAGTTTCTCAATTATGTCCATAGTTGTATTTACACCAACATCTGCTGTTATTAAAATTTCCTCTAAATCCTCAAGCAATTCTTCATCTATTTTTGTATATGATTTTAAAACCTCATCTATTCTATCAGTTATTCCTTGTTTTGCCTTTGTTAATCCTTGTTTTAATCTTTCAAACAAATTAACTTTCTTTTCTTCATATTTCTCTTCTTTATTTTCATAATCTTCATGTTCAGTTTCTTCATCATTATTATCATTGTTTAATTCTTCTATTTCACTATCTAGAGAATCATTATTTATTATCTCTTCTACCTTTTGTTCATTAATATCTATCTCATCTTCTATCTCTCTATTTTCTTCAGTACTTTCATCAACAACTTCTTCTTCAGTTTTTTCTGGAATATCTTCTACTTTATCTATAACTTCTTCCTCAAACCCTGAAAAAATTGTTTCTTCTATGTTTTCTAAATTGTCAGCACCACTTTCTATTTCTTCTTCTGAGTCAACGTCTTTTTTTTCTAATTCCTTATCCTTGTCTTTGCCAAAACCAAATAATTTTTTTAACACTATTCTTCCTCCTATGTCAATCTAAGTTATATAATATCAGTTATATCTTGAGCTTCTTTTAGTTTTAAACTAATAACTTTTGAAATAGCTTTTTCTTGCATTGTAACTCCATAGATATAATCAGCAGCTTCCATAGTTCCTCTTCTATGAGTTACTGATATAAATTGTGTTTCTTTAGATAAATCTTTTAAAAATTCTCCAAATCTAAATATATTTGCGTCATCAAGTGGAGCCTCAATTTCATCTAATATACAAAATGGTGTTGGTTTTGTAATTAATATTGCAAATAATATGCTTATTGCAGTTAAAGCTTTCTCTCCACCAGACAGTAGATTTAAATTCTTCATCTTTTTACCAGGTGGTTGAGCTGTTATTAGGATATCACTTTCTAATAAATTTTCTTTATCTAAGATAGTTAATTCTCCACAACCACCACCAAAAAGTCTTTTGTACACATACTTAAAGTTTTTACTTATTTCTTCAAATTTAATCTCAAATTCAGATTTCATATTTTCTTCTAATGTATGTATAAGTTTTTCTATCTCCTCCATAGATTCTTCTAAATCTTGTTTTTGTTCACTATAAAAATCATATCTTTCTTTTATTTCTTCATATTCTTTGATAGAATCTATATTTATATTCCCAAGACTTCTTATTTCTCTCTTTAGATTTTCTAAGAATTTTCTATCTATCTCTAGATTTTCATCCTTGATTTCCAATGCCTGTACTAAAGTCATTTCATATTGTTCAAATAACTTATTTATATATGTGTCTTGACTAGTTTTTAATCTTTCTAATCTTCCACCAACCTTAAATAAACTCTCTTTAAGTTCTATATGTTGTCTATCTATAATTTTTAACTCTTTACTAATTTCATCAAAATTATTTTTCAAGTCATCTTTAGCTATTTTTCTAGTTTCAAGATTTCTATTGCTGTCTCCTAATTGTTTAGTTAAGTTTTCTTTTTCTTTTTCTTCAATAGATATAGAATCTTGTAACTTAACTATTTCTTGTTCTTCATAATTTAATGATTCATCTAATTGTTTAGTTTTTTCTTCTAACTCACAATTTTCACCAGATATTCTTTTTATATCTCTAACTATGCTATTATAAGCTTCTGTTTTCTTTACTAAAGTTAGGTTTAATTCATCAAATTCAGCTTTTTCTTTATCATACAAATCATTATATTTTTTTATTTCATCACTTAATATATCAATTTTTTCTTTATTTTGATTGTATGTATTTTCTAATGCTTCCATGTCTTTTTTAACAATGTCACTTTTTTCGAGTGTATAATTTAAGTTAGAACCCAAATCACTTTTCTCATTACCTAGCCTAGCAATACTAGATTTTAAAGATTCAATCTCAGATTCGATATTTTCTATACTTGTACTCTTTATTATAATACTTTTTTCTAAATCTTTTACTTCATTTTCAACTAAGCCAATTTCACTTTTTATATTTTTTATACTTTTATCTAAGGATTCTTTTGTAAGTTCTAGACCTGAAATCTCAACCTTAACATCATTTATTTTTTCTGTATACTCGTTAATGAATCTTTTTCTTGATAATATATTTCCGTTAGTTTTTAAACTACCTCCAGTTAAAGAACCTCCTGGATTTAAGATTTCACCATCTAAAGTTACTATTTTAAATCTATGACCAGTTTCTTTTGCAAATTTTATCCCTTCATCTATATTGTTTATAAATATAGTTCTTCCAAGTATATTTTCAATTATATTTCTATATTTTTCATCAAACGTAATTAAATCACTCGCTATTCCTATAAATTTAGTATTTGCTTTTAAATTACCCAAACTTATTTTATTTGATTTAATTATATTTAATGGCAGAAACGTTACTCTTCCTAAATTATTCTTCTTCAAATAGTTTATTGCAGATTTAGCACTAAACTCATCATCAGTTATTATATTTTGCATATAGGCACCAAGTGCTGCTTCTACAGATTTCTCATATTTTTCAGGAACATTTATAATCTGTCCTAGTGCTCCATGAATACCTTTTAAATCCTTATTTTTTAATACTTCTTTTACACCTCTATTAAATCCCTCATAATGATTTTCCATATCTATATAAACATTTAACTTTGAGTTATATCCATTTAGATTGTATTTACTTTTCTGTATTTCATCTTCTACCTTATTGAGTTCATTAATAGAATATTGTAAATCAGCAGTTAATTTTTTATTTCTGTTATTCACATTATTTAAATTTTCTTTTTTCATATTAAATTCTTTATTTATACTATCTAATTCAGAAGATTTTGTTTGGACATTTTGGTTTAATTCTGATATTTCTGAGTTTATGTTCTCATCTCTAATATTCATATTTTCTTTATTTGCATTTAAAGCAGATAACTTATTACTAAGTTCTTGTTTCTTATTTAATATATCTATTATATTTTCTTTAAATAATTCTATATCATTATTTAAAGATTCCAACTTCATCCTTTGATTTTCTTTACTAGATTCTAACTTTTTTATATTCTCTTGTAATATCAATAACTCTTCACTATTTGAAGACTTATTACTTTCTAATTCTTTTATGTATACCTTATTTTCATTTAGCTTTTCTTTTATATTGTTTATTTCAGAATTTTTTCTATGAATTTCATTTGTAAAGTTTTTTATTCTTTCTTTAATTAAATTTATCTGTGACTCTTTTTTTGATATAACACCTTTAATTGAATTTATATAATCCACAGACTTTTCAATTACATCTTGTAGTACCTCTATCTCCTTATCAACATCTTCTTGTTTTTTCTCTACAACATTTTTTTGCTCTTCTTTTTCTTTAAGCTCTTTTTCAAGAACTTTACTATGCTCATCAACCTCACTCAGTTCTTTTTCTATTCCTTCAATTTCTCTTATAAAATTATTCACTTCTAGTATTTTTAATTTTTCACTTATTTCTAAATACTTTTTTGCTTTTGTTTGTTGATTAAAAAGAGGTTTTAATTGATTTTCAATTTCTATATATATATCATCTATTCTTTCCAAATTTTCTTTTGTATTACTTAAATTTCTTTCTGCTTCCTGTTTTTTATATCTATATTTTGATATACCACAAGCTTCATCAAAAACTTTTCTTCTACTTAAAGGATTATTACTCAATATTTCATCTACTTTTCCTTGCTCTATGATTGAATAACCATCTTTTCCAATACCAGTATCTAAAAAGACTTCTTTTATATCCTTTAATCTGCAACTCTTATTATTTAGAAAAAATTCACTTTCTCCATTTCTATAAGCTCTTCTTCTTATAGTCACTTCTGTAAAGTCTAATTCTAATTGATTCTCAGAATTATCAATAGTAAGAGCTACTTCACAGTAATTCATGGGTTTTTTTGTATCTGTACCTGCAAATATTACATCTTCAAGTTTATCTCCTCTAAGACTCTTGATACTTTGTTCTCCTAATACCCATCTTACGGCATCAGATATGTTACTTTTTCCACTTCCATTTGGTCCTACTATCGCTGTTATTCCTTCTTTAAAAATAATATCTGTCTTTACTGGAAAGGATTTAAATCCCTTTAACTCTAGTCTCTTTAAATACAAATCGTTTCTCTCCCTTCATCGTTAAAACTAAAGGTTATAAATGTCATACAATTTTCTATGGATGTCTCTCATATTAGCAATAATTAAACTTTTCCCATCTAACACAATTTCTAATTGATTTATATCTAAATCGGATTCTTGTGTTTTTAAAATCACACTAAAATTTTCTTTCATATATTTAATATTTGTTTTTTTATTTCCTATTATTTTAGAAATATTCTTTTTATTAGACTTCACCAACATGTTCTTTATATTTTTATTTTGTGAAATAAGAAATTCTAAATAATCCTTTATCATCTCAGCTTCTACCAATTCTCTAAAAGCAGGGTGATACGGACCTGCTAAGACAGCTTTTCCCATTTGTATATCATCAGTAGCTTGAAGCCCAACTCTTATTACATTTATATTGTTAACATAAAATAATACAAGTACTTTTTTTACTATTCTTACACTCTCGTCAAGTGTAAATGGCTTATATTCATTTTGCTCCATCAATTTTTCCAGACCAGTCTCTTTTACCACTAAAGTTGGATAAATTCTTACACAATCTGGTTTAAGCTCTACAAATTTTTTGGCTGTAAATATACATTTTTCTTCTGTATCAGCTGGAAGTCCAACCATCATTTGTAAGCCAAGTTTAATTCCACTATTTTTTATCAACTTCGAACTCTTGTATACAACTTCTGACTGATGACCTCTAATACTATCTAATAATACTTTTTCATCTAAGGATTGTACTCCAAGCTCTATTATACTTGTCTTATATTCTTTTAACATTTCTAATATTTCTTCACTAATACAATCTGGCCTTGTGGACATTCTAATATCTTTTATAAAACCTTTTTCTACATACTCTTTGGCAACAGATAATAAACTTTTTTGTATATCTACATCTATAGCAGTAAAACTTCCACCAAAAAATGCTATTTCTACATCAGCATCCTTATCTATAGTCTTTAGACATTCTTCAATTATATTTCTTGCATCTTCACTAGTAACATCAGTACTCACACCTGTTATTTTTTTTTGATTACAAAATATACAATCATGAGGACATCCTTTGTGAGGAACAAATATAGGTATAATTCTCTTTTTCATCTACAACATCCTTCTAATCTAAATATTTCTTTTTATATTTTTACATATTATATTTATTTTTCCCATAATTTTTTCTTTAGAGCTACTTTAGCAGCCAATTGTTCTGCTTCTTTTTTGCTTTTACCTTCTCCTATACCCAAAACATCTCCATTAATTCCAACTTCCATAACAAACCTTTTATTATGGTCTGGTCCCTTTTCTTCTATAAGCCTATACCAAATATTATTTTCTCCATTTCCTTGTAATACTTCTTGAAGATGTGTTTTATAGTCTCTAAATATATTTCCCTTTCTTGAATCGTAAATTATATTTTCCATATGGTGTAATATAAATTGTCTTGCACTTTCAAATCCTCCATCAAGATATATTGCTGCTATTACAGCCTCAAATGCATCTGCTAATATTGAAGTTCTATGTCTACCTCCAGTAGATTCTTCACCTCTACCCAATAGCATATGAATCCCTAAATTTATATCATTTGCAACTTCACTTAATGAATCTTCACAAACTATGTTTGCTCTAAGTTTAGTCAATTCCCCTTCGGGCAGATTGGATTCTTCATTAAATAAATAATCACTTATCACTATTCCTAAAACTGAATCTCCTAAAAATTCTAATCTTTCATTAAAATTATATCTCTTATTTTCATTAGAATATGAACTATGTGTAAGAGCTTCTAGTATATATTCTTTATTTTTAAATTTATAATTTATAACATCTTCAAATCTTTGTATATTATCTAGTAATTTTTTACTTATCTTCATTATTACATCCCTCCAAAATCCTATTCTATAAATTCTAGTGTACTATTTTTGTGCAACTATTGCAAAACCAAAATCCAAAATACTTGTCCTCATAAAAATAAAACTACCTATGAAACAAAATATCTCATAGGCATCATAGGCAGTTTTATTTCTTATGAATTTTTATTCTCTATCATCACAATTTGAACAACCACCACATGTACAATCATCATCATCTTCATAATCATCTTCTGATGATAATATTACAGCCTTACAATCAGGACAAACAACATCTACTTCATCATCATATAACAAATCTTCGTCTATTTCTACTAATTCTCCACAATTTGGGCATTCCATTTCTATATAGCTGAAGTCCTCATCGTCATCATCTTCTTCATCTTCTTCGTAAAGATCCTCTTCCATGTCAGCAATATCTTCTTCTAAATCTGCTAAATCTTCGTCTATAGATTCAACAAAATCTTGAAGTTCTTCTTGTTGTTCATCCAATGTTACAACAGCTTCTGCAAATACTTCTAATGCATCAACTATTTTATGTATCATTTTCCCTTCTTTACTCTCAGTGCTTATTTCTAAACCTTCTGCTAAACCTTTTAAGTATGCAACTTCTTCATATAAATGTTTCATGTAACACCCCTCGCTTTCTTTTTAATATATAAACTAAAAGCTCATATATCTTATATTATTAAGACATATAAGCTTTTATATACATAAATTTTTATACTCTTGATAAATATTCACCTGTTCTAGTATCTATCTTTACTTTATCTCCAGTATTTATAAATAATGGAACTTGAACAACTGCACCAGTTTCAACTGTAGCTGCTTTAGTTACATTACTTGCTGTATCACCCTTTATTCCTGGCTCTGTATCTACAACCTCTAGCTCTGCAAAGTTTGGAGCTTCCACTTGGAATGGTTGTCCTTGATAAAATCTTATTGTCGCAACTTCATTTTCTTTTAAGAATTTAATTGCTTCTTCAACTTGTTCATAGTTTAATGGTATTTGTTCAAAATTTTCTTGGTCCATAAAATAATATAACTCACCATCATTGTATAGATATTGCATTTGTCTTGTATCTATTACAGCTTTAGGGAATTTTTCACTTGGATTAAAAGTTTCTTCTCTTATAGCTCCTGTTTTTAAGTTTCTGTATTTAGTTCTAACGAAAGCAGCTCCTTTACCTGGCTTAACGTGTTGAAAATCAACTACTAAACATGGTTGTCCATCTTTTTCAAATGTAACACCTTTTCTAAAATCACCTGCTGATACCATTTTTTGTTCCTCCATATTAAAATAAATTTCTTATTTTTTAGTAAATTTTACATTACTATGCCTTTAAAATTATATCTCTTACTTGAATTCTGTCAAGTCAGGATTACAAATTTTTACTAATATCATAATATCATAAGTTATACAATATAAACAAGTATTTGGCAGATTACTTATCCTATATTTTTATTATTTACATCTATAATCATACTTTATACATTTTATATATTGATATTATTTATCTCTACGACTACACTTTCCACTATTACTCGTTACTTTTTATTTAAAAGTAACAGATAAACATAATTTTTTAGATTTTTACAGAATAACTTTCATAAAAAATTAAAACAATTATCTTCATTAATAATACTTCTATTTAAAATTATACATTTTTAATAAAATTCCATACTTTTACTTTAAACTCAGTTTCATATTTTTGATTACGTTTTGATAATTTCAATATTATATTAATATATTCTCCATTATTAGACATTGAGACATACATTTCATCTACATAATCACCAATTTCATATCCACCAGCTTGGCTACTTTCACCATTTAAAGAATTCACAAACAACTTATTTCGTCTCTCATTTAATATAATTTCTTTGTTGCTTGTATATTCTTCATTATCAGTTGTATTTTCATCTACATATCTACATTTTATAGATGTCATTTTTTTAAAACCTTTATCATTAGAAGATAAGTTTATTATCCCCCTAGAATTACTAATGATTCCTTCTATAGATTTTGTGATTTCAATACTTTGTTGCTGTAACTCCATTTTATCTTCTATTTTAACTTTTAAATTCATTGTAAGTATAAATATAGAATATAAAGTTATCACCAGTACTACAATTACAGTTAAAGATACTGCACCTTCTAAAAGTAAATATCCACATTTACGTTTCATATTTTCCCTCTTTCAAAAGTACTCTTCCACTTACAGGTGTTATTGTTATAGTTTTATTTAATCTATCATTATATATCTCTATTGTAGTTGCTTTTTGAGGTGAGCCATCAGATTTAAATTTTATAGTTTCAATACTTCTTGCGATTCTTACATTTCTAGGCAGTACTATGGATTTAATATTTTTGCCATCTTTCCTCAATACATATCCTTCTTGTTCTTTTTGCTTTATATAGTATATATATGTATTGTAGTTGCTAAACATATTAATTCGTCTAACATATCTTATATCTGAACAAAGTTGACGTGCAAATAAATTTATTTTATGATTTTCAAGATTATCTTTTGGAAAACATATTGTAGCTATCAATAGTATTATACCTATGGATACTACTAATTCTATTACAGTCACATTCCTTCTTTTTTCAAAGTTATACACCCCTATACTTATATACATATACTAAATTTTTCTCATCAAAGTTCTTTTTTATATTTTCTATTATCTCTTGGTCTATTTCTTCTTCATCTCCATTAGTGTTTTGATTATCAAAATCTTTACTTTCAGACTCAAATACAGTTGAAAGTTCTATTTGGTCAAACGATTTAGACTCCTTAGATGTTTCAATAGAATCTTTATTACTATAATCATCATCTATATAATCTTTAATATCAATTCCTACCCATGGATTTTTAATTTTTACTCTCACTTTTATTACTTTTAAAAAGTCTTTATCTCTGGCTGTACTTGTTATATCAAACTCAAAAAAATCTCCTTTGTCATATATAGTATTGTTTTCTATTTTTAAATGAACTTCTTCTAAATTACTATAAGATGTATCTTTTATTTTTTTTATACAATCAATCGTATTATTTCCTAAGAAATAGTCTCTAAATTCTTCCTCATTATTAGATATATTAATGGCTTCCTCAACACAACAAAGTACATTACTTATTGATATTTCTATACCACTTAAAGAAGCTTCCCTTAACTTAGCATCTTTATATTCTAATTCAAATATATTATCATTACTATAAATTAAACCTATACACATAATACATACAGTGCTTATAATAGAAAATATTATCAATGTTGCTATTAATATAGAACCTTTATTATTTCGTAACATAACTGTTAAATCTTAATTGTTTTAAATCACTCTTAATTTCCATATTTATCTCATAACATTGATAATAGTTTAAAATTTGTTTCACTGTGCTATTAATCTCATAACCCTTTATGTAATTTTTATTTATTTCATCCTCAGTCAGTTGATATTCATTATTTTTTATTTTATATTTCTCATCTTCCAAGTATTTCTTTGCAATATTTAACATTTCTCTATTAGATGCATTTTTACTAATAAAACTATAGCAGCTATATAAAGATGTAGATACCAAATACACAGCTACATATAATATGGCAATACTCATTATACATTCAATTGATATAAAACCATTCTTTTTCGTTTTCAATAATAAAAACCTCTCATTAATATTTTATATTCTATAGATTAAAGCTTAAGGAATTAGTTATAAATTCTTTTCATAAATATCTTTTATACAATCATTTTCATTACTGTCTAACCTTATTCCAGTCCATATACAAAATGAACTTAGACCTTGATTTATTAACATATCAATTCCATACATAACATCTAAATTGTATTTTCTCGCCCATTTTATAAGGCTTGTTTCATGAGGCTTGTACACTATATCACATACTAGTATTTTTTTGTTTGGAATCAATGATTCATCGATTGGACATAAGTTATTCCCCATACCTATTGGTGTAGTATTTATAAGTATATCAATTTTACTTAAATCATTTTTATCAACTTCTTTAGTGCTATAGTCTACATCTAATTTAAAACTAGACTTTATTATATTTGATATTTCCCTTGCTTTATCTATACTTCTATTTCTTATTTCTATAGATTTTACATTATTAAATGCAAGTTCAATAGAAATGCTTCTACACGCACCTCCACAGCCTAATATCATGACCTTTTTGTCTTTTAGGTCAAACCCATTTTCAATTACAGATTTTACAAATCCAACTCCATCAGTATTATATCCTTTTAATACACCTCCCTCATTCTTAATAGTATTAACTGCTCCTACTAATTTTGCTTTGTAATCAATACAATCCAAGTATTTAATTATATTTACCTTATGAGGTATTGTCACATTACAACCCTCTATACCCATACTTTTTATGGACTCTACTGTTTTTCCTAAATCTTTTGGCTCTACATCAAAACATACATAAACATTATTTTGTTTGTATTTTTCAAATAAATAATTATGCATGATTGGTGAAAAGCTTTGTTTCACTGGATGTCCTAAAAGACATATAAGCTTTGTTTCGCTATTTACAATCATATCTTCCTCCCTTTTATTTATTGACATCTAAAATTCAATTTATACCAAATAAACTAATAATTTATCTGTCTTATTTTTTATATATTCAACAAAAAATTAAACTTAAGTTCTTCTTTTTAATGTTATATTACAGCCAAAAGTTTGTAAATATATGTTTTAAATTCTAACAGTATACATATTATTTTATTGAATAACAGTCAACTTGGATAAGTCTCCTTCATATAATTTAAAGTGACCGTTAAAAAGGGGGGTGACTTATTGGCAGCGCTTAAATCTTTTGAAAAACCCTTAACCCCTGAAGAAGAGATTGAGTATTTAACTAAATTTAAAATAGAAAATGATAAAAGTGCAAAAGATACATTGATTGAAAGAAACATGAGATTAGTAGCTTATATCGCAAAAAAATACAACAATTCGACAGAAGATCAGGATGATTTAATATCTATAGGTACAATAGGATTAATAAAAGCTATAGAAACTTATAATATAGATAAAGGAACTCGACTGGCAACATATGCTTCTAGATGTATTGAAAATGAAATTTTAATGAATATCAGATCTAACAAAAAAAACAAATCACAAGTATCTCTACAAGACCCTATCGGAACAGATAAAGAAGGTAATGAAATAAACACTACTCTTTATATGTTATTTTCTACTATTATATAATACTAATATTAAATCAAAAATACTCTTCTTAATTATCTCAAACTAAAGAAGATATTGATAACTTTATTAGTCTTCAATATCTTCTTCTTGTAAATTTTTAAAATAATCTTCTAACTTATTTAGTTTTTCCTCATCTAAAACTTCATCATCATGTAAGGCTGAAATAAAACTCTTGAATGAATTGTTATGCATAAAACTAAAGAAGCTCTTTGTCTCTACCCTTAAATAGTCTGTTTCTTTTATAGCTATAGTATAATGTGTACATCTATCTACCTTATTAGTAGTTAAAAAACCCTTATCTACTAAATTTTTTAGGAATGTTAATGTTGTACTTTTTTTCCAGTCATACTTTAATTTCATAGCTTCTATGACATCCCTTGATGCTAATACATCATCTACTCCCCAAATATACTTCATCACTTTTAATTCTGCATGTGGTAATTTATTAACCTTCATTAGTTTACACCTCTTACCAATTTATGTATAACTAAATTCTATAACAATAAGAGTATATAATCAATTAAATTAGGATAAGTATATTTTCCAATTTATTCCACAAAAATAAGTACTCCTGCAAAAGAGTATTTTTAGTGTATATTAATGAAAGCATACAATACAATTATAACACGTCTTATGTTTTAGTATGATAATTTTTACTATTACTTTATAATATAAATTAGTACTTTTTCGCTTCCTTTAAGATTAAAAGTTCTTCTCTTAATTTTTGGTTTTCAGCCTTCAATGCAAGCAGTTCAGCATTTTCCTCATGTATAATGTCTATAGGCTTTAATACAAAAAATGTATCAATAATTCTTTTTAAGATGCTAAGAATAAAAGTGAATAACATTATTGATAATACCAGTCCCCAAGATGATTCATCATAGATTTCTTTATATTTTATAAAAACATCATTATTTAATATATAAGCAGCTAATAGGAAAATTGTTGTGTTCTCAACACTACATTTAAACCTATATATCGAGCCATGCATTAATCTCAATAGATAAATATACTTGTTACCTTTCCAAAACCTGTTATAAATCTTCTCTAAGAGTATTGAACAGAGAAATAAAATTATTGATACCACACTAAGTATTGTAAAAAAGTGTAGTCCTAGATTCAAAATTAAAGATATATAGTAAAGAACTTTAGTCCCTAAAAGGTCTTTTATGACTGATATTGTATTCCCTAAAAAATATTCGCAAACTAATAGTAGAATAAGCCCCATAGAAAACAATGGTTTTAGGTATGAAATTTTAGTTTGTTGTTCTTTTTCATCTTTATTAATAAACCAAGAAAAAAAAGCATTAAGTAATTGTGGCATATGTTATTATATCCTTTCAATTTTTAATTTATATAATAATTATACCTTTACTAAATATAAAGGACAATAAAATAAGTTGATTTTTGCTTTGTGAAAAGTTAGAAACTATATTTATATATACCATGATATTTACAGATATCGTACAAATCTCATTTATTGAATAAGATAAAATCTAATGCCTTATAAAGTTTATCAAACTTGTAATTATAGTTTATAATTATAGAATCGTTCGACAAATTGCTGATATAAACTCTTAAATATGCTATAAATTAAAGTATATTATATAACATTGTAGGAGGGATTTTATGGATTTTGGGGAAGTTAAATCAGAGTTAAGTGACAAAGACCTTAAAGATAATGAAGAAGATTTAAACAAGTATAAAAAATATTATTTAAAAGTTTATAAGTATTATAGTGAAATGGATTCCATAAAAAGTATTCAAGATATAGAAATAGAGCAATCTAGGCTTAAAGGACAGTTACAAAAAAATAGTAACCCCATTTTTGCTCTGTATATATCTATAATGGCTGTTGTATTTTCTACAACAATTAACTTAACATTTGATTTATCAGATATCACTAATTATTTTATTAGAATGATTATGACACTTTTATTTATTGTACTTCTTATTTTTTTAGTTAACAAGGGCATTCTTCCAATAGCTATACCTTATAGAAATAATATACAATTTTATACAACAGCTCTAGAAGTGCTAGAAAGTATGAAAAATGAAAAACTTAGAGAAAGAAAATATAAAAAAAGAAGGTAACAACTAACTCTAGTTGCTACCTTCTAATCTATTTATTTATAAAATCCAATGCTTTGTAAAGTGTATCAAATCTATCATTACCCTTTATCATTGTGTATTTTTCTTTAGTTATAGAACCTATCTTATTACATGCTCCTCCACCTACGACATAAAGATTTTGCGTCTGGCCAGGTACATAATCTTTTATATCGCATACTCTACATTCTTCTTTCTTATAATTCCAACCAATAACCTCAGCTGGTATTCTGTCAACCTCTCCATCATAGACTATTGTGTATTTTATCATTTTATTCACTCCCCCACTACTTATATTCTTATTTAATATACCCTCAGCTATTAGCTTTGCAACTGTATTTTTATTTTTAATATAATAATCTGTATCTGCTTTACTATCTACAAAACATACTTCAATTAATATTGCTGGTGCTTTCGTATGACTAAGCCAGTAAAGCCCTCTAACATCTGATTTTGCACCTCTATTTTTAAATACTGTTGCTAATTTATCATTAACTTTTTTAGCATATACTTTGCCATTGTTAGTTTTGTATATTGTCTCTGTGCCCATAGAATTTAGAGTTGTTTTATTTGCGTTGAAATGGATTTGTACTGCTAGGTCTACATCTTGTTTATTTGCTATTTGACATTGCTCTGCTAAGTAGTTATTAGATTTATCTACTTTTCCAGTATATACAGTAGCTCCACCTTGTTTCAACCATTTTACTATTAAATCAGTTAAAATTCTATTTTCTTTTCCTTCGTCTATATAGCCAGTTGCTCCTGTTCCTTTTCCACTTAATGTATGTCCTGGTACTATTGCTATTTTCATTATTTATCACCATCCTTCAACTGTTTGTAAACTTGATTTGCTCCTATTGCAACTCCCCAACATAAAATTCCTTGTAAGATTGAACTTGGATTTAATCCTAACATCCAAATAGAAAATCCTATACCAAGTATCAATAATACTACTGGAATATACTTGTTATCTAACTGTTTATACTTCTTACAACCGAACCCCAAAACATAAAGAGCAGCAACTAAAATTAGTAACTGCTCGGGTATGAAACTTATTAAATTATCCATCTTTTATTTTCCTCCTAATTAAAATATTCCTCGCTGAATAGCAAATATAAAGAATCCTACAAGGGTTGTAATCATAGTTCCTATCAACCACTTGAGCATACTTGTAAGTGAGTTTAAGTTCTCACATAATGCTTTTAATTCTGCTTTAGACTCTATATTTGCTATCTTTAATTCGTCTATTTCTTCTCCATGTTTATTTATTCTTGTTTCATGTCTTTTTAAATCTGCTTCGAAAAGTTCTTCATTCATGAAAACCTCCTTATTTGTATTAAAATAAGACTTAGAAATTATCTAAGTCTTATAAAAAATTCTTAATGCTATTATTCTATATTTGGTTTATCTGTTTAATCTTTTTATTTCTGCTTTTTACTCATATGCTCTCCAAGTAAACACTCCACCGCTTCTAACTTCAACATCATCACACCTAGGTCCGTCATCTGAATTAGATAATACAAGTTTAAATGAATTAGATGTTATGTTACTTATCTTAATAATTCCTTTTGCATAATAAGCAGCTCCTTCAATTTTTTCTGCTCCTAAATTAATATCATTTAGATTAGAAATATTACTAAATAAAATACTGTCTCCTTTTGAAGTCCAAGCTGGTAAGGTATTAATTATAATTATACTTGGTACAAAATCTAAATTCATTAATATATCTAAAGTAGCAGATTCCTTTTGCCCTTTTATATAAAAATTATAGTTGTCATATGCTGTGAAAGTGTAACTACCAGTTGCCAATCTCTTTCTTTGTTTTATCTTATTATTTAACTGTGTTATATTATTATTCTTTTCAGTTAATTGATTTTTTAAATCCTGTACACTAGCATCTGAACTATCAAAAGATTGCTTTATCTTCTCTGACAATTCCACTAAAGAATTATTTAAACTTGATTCAATATTTTTTAATGCTAATACATTTATGATAGAAGTTTTACCATTTATTAAGCCATGTTTCATTTCTTTAACTTTACTTGCTATATCTTGTAGACTGGCATCATCACCTAATGGCATTATATTCTTACTTATACTTACAACTTTTTCTGCTGTAGCATTAGCACTGTCTGTAACAACTATTTTAAGCGTGTGTAGTGCATTATCTTCTAATGTATAG